>NZ_CP058561.1:1250238-1562798 GCF_018141425.1 Vallitalea guaymasensis | reverse complement strand
TGGATAAAATCTTGGGTACAAGAAAGTGGAGCGATTTATGGTTTTCATAATCATTCAGTATGGGGAAGTAATCCATATAGATTACAAGACTTTACTTCAGGTCATAGTACCTTTGCATCTCCTTTCTTAGCAGGCTTATCTTACGCACTTTCAAAAAAGATGAATGATGAGGGAAAAGCTTTATTAGACAGACTTATCCAATATCAAGCTACATCATTCCAAGAAAATAATCAGTACAAACACGTTGGATTTCAAGTAGGAGAAACTCTACAAAGTGGATTAATACATAATGCTGTAGCCAATATCTCCTTGGGCTTAACTGCTTTTAATGGAAAATCCTATCTAAGCGAAGAAAAATTAGAATTAATAAAAAAAGCAATATTAAAAAATCTGCTTGGAACATATGGATGGGGTGGAGGAAGACCTTCACAAGACAGTTGTTGCAATCAAGATTATGCAAGGATCTGGAGTAAATTGATATTCCAAAAAACTTTTAATGACAAACGTTACGAAAAAGAAATACCAGAAGATATTGATTTCATGATAAAGAATTTCCATAGAACAGGTTTCCCAGATGAGGAAAGCGTGGCTACTTATAGAAATATTTGTTTCGAACAAAATGATGTTGTTGAACCAGCAGAATATTATGGATTAATGATATGTCCTCTAATAGAAGCCTATGAACAATATGGAGAAAAGAGATTTCTAGACCAAGCTATAGCCATATGTAATCAGATTATTAGGTCATCTTGGGTAGATGATAATGGAAAAAGAAGATTCCATAAAATGTGGTTCAAAGTAAATGGTGAGTGGGCAAAATTAGATGACCCTATGTTAATTGCTGGTATGGGTATGAACCTGTTAGGAATGAAAAAATGTCTGCAGTATCATGACAGCAAGGATTTAAGAGATTTCATTAATGAATGTAAAGAGACTTATTCCTTCTATCAAACCAAAAGAGGGTATTTTGTATCAGCCACTGGATGGAAAGCAGAAGCAGATATTGCACCTTGTACAGCTTGGCATGCTCATGATTTCATGTATCTAGTCGAAGAATTAGATTCTATTGACGACAGCTTTTGGATGGAATTCAATCAATCATATAATAAGACCTCTGCACTATTAGGTGATAATTGTATATGGATTGAAGATAATACTCATTGGGCAATTAAAGATTACTATTCTAACGGATTGTATACGGTTTTAGGAAGAAAGGACAGCAATAAATTCGGAGTTGACATGGGGTGGATTCCAGGAAATAGAAGTCTAGATAATAAATATACATTTACAGATGCACCAGTATTTGTAAAAACTAGTAAAGAAATATTAGTTATTAATGATTCTGAAAGAGAATTAGATATAGATTCCATAATTAATTTACCCATAAGGGGAAAATAATAAAAAAGGAGTAGAGCCATGACACAAGAGAAATTAATCCAATTAAAAAAGCTATGTATAGACAAAACAACAAACAATATGAACATAATCAAGAATGATTTAAGAGAATATTCAGCAAGTGAAGACGGAAATTACTTTAAAGAAATGTCTCTAGATAATAAATCTTTAGATTTATCACATATATTTGTATGGACACCTTCTTTTTACACTGGAATGGCTTGTTTAGCTTATCAAGTTACTGATAGACCAGAATATCTAAAATGGCTAAATGGTTTTTATGATGAATATCATGATAAAGTATTTAATACACCTATGGATACAATGCATGACCTAGGCTTCTTATATACTCCATATTCTGTTGCATTATATAAATTAACAGGAGATGTCAATCACAAAAAAGTAGCCATAAAAGCAGCAGAAGAACTGGCTAAGAGGTTCATGGTAAAAGGTAATTATATCAGGGCTTGGGGAAGAGTTGATGATAAAATACCTGAATATGTATCAGAAGAACTCTCAAAAAACCATTTTTTCACAGAAAGTAAAGGGTTAGCCATAATTGACAGTATGATGAATATACCATTATTATATTGGGCGACAGAAGTTACTGGCAATATGTATTTTGCTAATATTGCTAATGCTCATGCTGATATGACGCTAAAATATTTTATTAGGGATGACTATTCAGTTTATCATGCATATAGATTTGATGAGAAAACAGGAGAACCAATCGGCGGAACTAACTATTGCGGTTATTCTGATGAATCCTATTGGGCAAGAGGTGCAACATGGGCAATATATGGTTTTGCCATAGCTTATGGTTATACACATAATGAGAAATATCTTGAGGCTTCCAAAAAGCTTGCAGAGAAATATATAGAGAACATAAAAGAAACAATTGTACCTGTATGGGATTTTAGATTACCAGAAGGGGAAAAACAGGCTAAGGATACATCAGCAGCAGCAGTAGCAGCTTGTGCTTTTATAGAACTAGCAAAATATGACGATAATGAAGAATTATTGGAATGGGCAGATAAAATTATTAATAAGCTTTCTGAGGAAGAATATATGAACCAAGATACTGATTGCAGCGGTATCTTAAAACAATCAAATGGTAGAGAATTATATTGGATCTGTGGAGATTACTATTTTATGGAAGCAGTGTGCAAAAGGCTTAATAATGTGGAGATGTTTTGGTAATTAGAGTTGGTGGTAGAGTATGATTATATAGAGAAGATTAGAGCTGTCTCATAACATTTATGATACAGCCTAATTTTTATTCAAGAACAAAGAATGGTTAGGTGATAATAGATGATAACTAAAAAAACATTAGCTAGAGAAATTCTTTCCAAGTTAGTTGTTGAGGTAATTCATGCAGAATATTATCAATGTACAAGTATTTGGGGATATACTAATCAAATTAATAATTGTAATAAATTATATTTAATCATGGATGGAGAAGGATATGGCAAAATTAATGATATTGAGTTTCATGTTTATCCTGGGCAATTAATTTTGATACCTTCCAATAGCTCTCATTCCTTTCATAGTTATCATGGTAAGGATATAACTAAATACTTTTGCCACTTTAAAGCTAAAACTGGAGATTTAGAACTATTTGAATTCTTGAAAAGTCCATATTTATTAACAGTATCTGATAACAAAAGTCTTATAGAATTATTTGAGCAGTTAATTTCAAATTTCACAAGCGATGATTATATGGGAGTATTACGAGAAAACTCCGTATTATTACAAATGATTCTATTCTATCTTGAACATATTCCAAATGATGAAATTGAGATTGTAGAGACTAAATCTACAGAAATATTATCCAGTGTAATTAATTATATAACCAATAACCTATCCAAAAACATTAATATAATTGATTTAGCCGAATTAGTTTATTTACACCCTAATTATTTTATAAGATATTTCAAAAAACATATGGGAACTTCACCAAAGAATTATATTAATAAGCTGAAATTAGAGAAAGCAAAAGAATTACTATTAACTACAAAATTGAGTATTGTAGATATATCCAAAGAAATTGGTTATTCTGATTCATGTTATTTCTCTAAGTATTTTAAAAAGATCACAGGTTTTACACCAACTGAATTTCGAGATATCAAGAATATCTAAAAATATAAAAGTTAACATAAAGATCAATCTATCCATAACTTCACTGCGTAGATCTTTGAGAGGTTTCTCATATAATCAATTATACTAAGACATTATCATAAATCAATCATAATAGAATGTTAAAAAAATAATGCACTTGCAAAAGTGACAACTTATGTGTATAATAAGAATGTCATTAGAAACAACTTATTAGTAAAAATAAATTGTCACATAGGAGGATTATATGAAAAAGAAATTAATTATGATTATAATGAGTGTTTTATTAATCATATCACTTACAGCATGTGCTACAAAAGAAAAAATAGTGATTGGAGAAGGAGATTGGGATAGTAATACTTTTCATGACCAAATAGTTAAAATTATTATAGAAGAAGGTTATGGTGTTGAAGTTGATATCGTAGCTGCAGATACATCGGTGATGGTGTCAGGATTAAAAACAAAAGATATTGATGCAGTTCTAGAACTATGGTCAGATAATGTGCTTACATATAAAGATGATATTGCAAATAAAGAGTATGTTGAGCTAGCAGTTAATTATGATGATAACATGCAAGGCTTATACGTACCAACATATTTGGTTGAAGGGGAAGACGCTTTAGCTCCTGATTTGAAATCAGTAAAAGACCTTAATAAATACGCTGATCTATTTCCAGATCCAGAAGAATCAGGAAAAGGTATTATTTACGGTGGACCAGAAGGATGGTCAGCAACGTTAATGCTTCATAATAAAATGAAAGTTTACGGATTAAGCGATAACTTTAATTTTAAGACAATTGATTCAAATGCTACCCTATCAGCGACCCTAGCTGGTGCATATGAAAAAGGGGAACCATGGGTAGGATATAATTGGGAACCAACTTGGATAATGGGTCTATATGATATGACTTTACTAGCAGATAGCAGCTATAACGCTGATGATTTTGAAAAAGGTATTGGCGCATTTCCAGCTGTTCGTGTAACGGTATGTGCTAATAATGAATTCCAGGAAAAATATCCAGAATTAGCTAAGTTCTTAAGTAAATATACAACATCATCTGAATTGACAAGTCAAGGTCTTGCATATATGCAAACTGAAGGTGTTGAAGCAGATGTTGCGGCTAAATGGTTTCTAAAAGAGAATGAAGAATTGTGGAAAAATATGATAAGTGAAGAAGCTTATAATAAAGTAAAAAAAGCTATAGAAGATTAAAAACAGATATCAATATATTAAAAATAAGATGAATATATAATGAATAAGACATAGAGTGTGGTACCATTTTCTATGTCTTATTATCTATAGCAGATAAGGAGTGAAAAAATTTGTGGAATTTCCCGGAAAATTTAAGCTTTGAGATTAGTAAACCAATTGATGCTGTAGTAAAATGGTTACTAGTCAATTGGGATGGTTTTTTTGATGGAATAAGTAAGTTCGTTTTAGGAGTATTCAATATAGTTGAAGGTACTCTAGGAATAGTACCTTGGTGGCTCATGTTGATTGGATTATTTTATGCAGGATTTAAATTGTATAATGTTAAAACAGCAGTTGTACTAACAGGTATGTTATTTACAATTGGTTTATTCGGGTTATGGGAATTGATGATTTATACTTTGGTTATTGTTATTATAGCGGTTCTAGTTTCGGTTGTTATAGGATTACCTATGGGAATTTTAATGGCTAAATCTGAAGTATGCAAAAGGATAATGATGCCTGTTTTGGATGCTATGCAAACCATGCCGAGTTTTGTATATTTGTTACCAGCAGTCATGTTCTTCGGTCTTGGTAAAGTACCAGCTGTTATTGCAACAACAACATACGCAGTACCTCCTCTTATCAGATTAACATATCTAGGAATATCAACAGTGGATAAAGAGGTTATAGAAGCTGGTAAGTCTTTTGGATCAACTACAAAGCAGATGTTATTGAAGATTGAATTCCCGCAGGCATTATCATCAATTATGACAGGCATCAATCAAACAACAATGATGGCAATGGCTATGGTTGTAATAGCTTCTATGATTGGAGCAGAAGGTATTGGTGCCCAAGTATTGATTTCTATTCGAAGAATGGAAGTTGGTAAAGGTTTTCAAGCCGGGTTAGCCATTGTATTTCTAGCGATAATTCTAGACAGAGTATTGCAAGGTGCTGCCAATAGACTTAAGGAAGCGGAGTGATAAAATTGGGAAAGAATAAAGTAGAAATTAAAAACTTGACTCTTGTTTTTGGTAATAAAAAAGAACGTGCATTGAAGATGTTGGATGAAGGAAAATCAATTCAAGAGATACGTGAAAAGACAGGCTTAGCAGTTGGTGTTAATAATATAAGCCTTGATATAGAAGATGGGGAAATGTTTGTTATCGTAGGATTATCAGGTAGTGGTAAGTCATCACTTATTCGTTGCATGAATATGCTGAATATACCTACAAAAGGTGAATTGGTGATTGATGGTGAGAATATATGTAACTATAACAAAAGTCAATTACAAGAATTAAGAAGAAAAAAGGTAGCTATGGTATTTCAACATTTTGGTTTATTAAGCCATAGAAGTGTTTTGAAAAATGTTGAATATGGACTAGAGGTGCAAGATGTTCCAAAAGAAGAGAGAGCGAAAAAAGCGAAAGAAGCAATAAAACTTGTAGGACTGGAAGGATGGGAAAATTATTTTCCTAGACAATTAAGTGGAGGTATGAAACAGAGAGTTGGTTTAGCTAGAGCATTAACCAATGAACCAGAAATTCTACTGATGGATGAACCATTCAGTGCTCTTGATCCGTTGATTAGAAGAGACATGCAAACAGAACTTCTAAGTATTGAAGATTATATGGATAAAACAATCATTTTTATCACCCATGATATGAACGAAGCCTTTCGGTTGGGTGATAGAGTTGCTTTATTAAAAGATGGTGAATTAGTACAGGTTGGAAAACCTAGGGATTTTTTTGAAAATCCTGCTAATGATTATGTAAGTAGTTTTATTGAAGATGTTGATAAATCAAGAATCCTAAGAGTCAAGACGGTTATGAGAGAACCTATCGTCTTGGCGAAACTAGGGGATAGAACAGACAAAATACTGGAAGACCTTAATAATAAAGACAGAGATTTTTGCTATGTCATTGGAGATAAACAAGAGCTGTTAGGTTACGTTGAAAGTGATACTATTGGCAAGCATCCAGGTCATAAGATTGATTCTTTTGTCGTTGAAGAAGTGGAGAGCATTAACCGTAATGCATTTGTTTTTGAAACATTTTCTAAATTAGACGAAAGCGATATTGATGTTGCAGTAACTGATAAAAGGAACCGTTTACGTGGTGTTATTGATCACCAAGATATTGTTTCAGCATTGACTCACTAAATTTTATTGAAAATATCGACATAATGGAGTATAATTAGTTGATAAAATTGTGAGGAGGTGTATATATGCCAAAAAAAAATTCAACACCAGTTTATATGAAAGTTGCTGTAGATGTAGCATCTAGGATATCTAGAGAAGAAATCCCTAGAGACAAGAAAATTAGTGGTAGATCTACGTTGGCGGGAGAGTATAATGTGTCTCCTGAAACCATTAGAAAAGCAATGCGTTTATTATCAGATATGAACATTGTTGAAGTAAAACATGGTAATGGTATATATGTATCATCTGTTTCTCGTGCTGAAGAATTCATAGAAAGATATAGAATTAGAGCTAGTGTCAACGAATTAAAAGAAGAACTTGTCGAGCTGATGAAAAAACGAGATGACATTGAAGATAAAATAAATAAAACAGTAAACGAAATTGTTGATTATACAAGTAGATTCAAAAACAGTGAACATGTTACAATTTATGAGCATCATCTAAATTATGACTCACGCATATTTGATATGACACTTGATGAACTTGATATGTGGAATAATACAGGAGTTACTGTAGTTGGAATAAAAAGAGATGGTAGAATTATTCTCTCCCCGTCACCAGAAGAAAAACTGCGTATTAAAGATAAGCTATTATTCGTGGGCGAACCAAGTTCTACCATGCGTTTATCTGAATATATTAAGTCATTATAAGGATGATATAATTTTATGATTTAGTTTGTTGTGACTCTATTATCTATATAAGCCTACAAGCATATGGTTTATTATACAATAATAGAGTCTATTATTTTGTAATACTTTATAATAATTTATTTGGGATTGTAAGTTTTTTCAACTACTTTTCCAGATTTAGAATGAAGCTTGAAATAAACAAATTCATCTTTCGGCCAAGCAGGTAATATCTCTGATTGGTCTGTATAGTCTTGTAAAAGCATTTCATTAATTGCAGTAGTCATCACACCAATAGTATCAAAATAGCCACATTCAGGTATATCAGGTCTATGAGGAACTATATTACCAGGTGAGAACATCATCCCACCAGGAAATACAGATGCATATCTGTACTGCTTCAACAACAGCTTAGAGGTTTCATCTGCAAGTCCCAAACGTGCAGCCCAGACAGCAGTCTGTGACCATCCATTAGAAGGTTCTTCATGAATACGATTATTAAATGTAAGCAGAGCAGAAGAATAATCAGGTAAAGATTTACCAAAAAGACCGAAAGGCCAAAGAGCATATAATTCAGGGTCTTCATAGTTTCTCTTATTAAGATGATGAACGTTTTCGGCAGGCATCAGTGCATTACCTGTTTCTGGTTTTCTCCAAGTACCATCATATCCTTGATAATTATATTTTTTAACAATCTTATTGAACCAGTTTGCACCTCTAGGTAGTTCAGGTAATAACTCAAGATAGTTTTTCCATCTATTAATTGTCGAGTTGTCATATCCATGCTTAATAGCTGTATTAATCAGTTTAGGAATAACTGCTCTTAATCCTGCAATTTGATCACTAGGATTATCTGCTTCCCACCACGTTTCTAGAGCAGCAGATTTTTCCAAGAACAATTTTCCATCCCTAATAGGAAAATGAGTAAAGAAGAAAAGTATTATTTCATCAGCTACTGGTAACATTTTATTAGTAACAAAAGAGCTGTCTTGTGTATAGCGGTAATATTCAAGCATCATCATTAATAACTCTAACGAGCCTGTAAAATAATTTTTGATATAATTATTTACAACTCCTTTACCATTTCTACTATCTCCAATTCGGCTTCCACCCCAAGAATGCATGGTTTCCAGATATATAGCTCCTTTATGCCCATATAATGAAAGTGTTCTTTCCTTGGCATATTCCAAAGCATTTATGTACATATCAAAAAAGGGCATGATATAGTCTAAATCACCACATTTGAATAAAGGCCAGTATTGAAGTCGTGTATTTTGGAACCAATAAGCTCCTCCCCAGTGTCTTCGGTCATAATCATATAGGAAAATTGAACCATTAAATTTTGGGGGCAATTGACCTGCCATGGATGATGCAGTAAAGTAACGGTTTAAGTGCCAAATTGCTCTGACAGGCTGTAGCTTTGAATCTTTTTTCAGTTCAAATTCACTTCTAGCCCAGAAATTTTTCCACCAGTTGAAATGAGAATTTCTAAACTTATCTAAGGAAATAGTTGAAGCCCTATCTATCTTATTTTTCAAAGTCTTGACTAAAGTATCTTTTGAATACTTGCCCGAATCTGCGGCAATCAATATTCTTGCTTTCCTTGACATAACTCTTTTCATAGGTAAATTATTTGAATCAGCTTTATCTACCCATACTGCTGTACCATAAGACAAATCTTTCAATGGGTCTGATAAATTGTTATTCATCACACCAGATTGGAAGTTGATTTCATTAAAAGAAGAGCAGATGTTGGTTTCTGTATAAAACATCATATTATCTATAAAAGTTTGTGAAACACCTTGCCTCCAAAATAGAGGACATATACTTACTTCACCATGATTATTTCTCATATCTTCTATATAGATAGAGATAACATCCAATTCTTGATGAGCTATGAATTCGGCTTTCACTATTCCATCAGGTGTATCAGCACATATAGTCACCATACCCTTTTCTAATGATAATATTTGTTTGTAGTTCTTTGCATCAACAAATGGCTTACCATCTATCTCTAGGTTGACCCTAAGTAGAGCAGGAAGATTACCATCACTATCAAAGCTCCCGCCATGGTTTATCTGTAAGCATATTCCTTCATCAGGTACAAAAACTACAGCTCCAGTTTTACCGGTACCGATAGGCATACATTGCCAGCTTTCTTTTGGACGTTTATTATATATAATCTTTTTATTCTCATGCCAATAGCCCTTGAAATCCTCAGTTCCAAAATAATTTTTAGTATCCAACATATCACCTCGTTTATTATTATATGTTCAAGTTAATTCTAACAAAACTATGAAAATAATAAATGTAGATAATAGCCTTTATTATGTATATAATTAACTTTCTGAATATCCAGATATTAGTTTTCGACATAATAAAGTTAGTTTCGTACATTTAGATACCATTGTCCAAGTGTTAATATTAAATTATAAAACTTAGAAGGAGATGAGATATGTGGTAAGAAAAACAAGAATTGTATCTATATGTTTGGGGATAATCTGTACAGTCTGTTTATTAGTTGGAACGGGACTTCATTACAATGTTGCATATGCATCAGGCAACATCTATTATGTTGCTGAAACAGGTGATGATGCTAACTCTGGAACGTTAGCTTCACCTTTTAGGACTATACAAAAAGCAGCTGATAATATGACAGCAGGAGACAAGTGTTATATCAGAGAAGGTGTGTATAGAGAAACAGTAATTCCTGCAAATTCTGGTTCACCAGATAATCCAATTACATTTGAGGCATATAATAATGAAAAAGTTGTGGTTAGCGGTGGTGATACCATTACCAATTGGACAATGCATTCAGGTTCTATCTATAAAGGAGATATGGATTGGGACCTTGGAGGACAAAATATTGTTGCAGTAGATGGTAATCTTTCAAATGAAGCTAGATGGCCTAATGCAGGTAGTGATTTACATACAAAATCTGTATTAGCAACTGTTGATTCTGCAACCAATGACCCTTTGAATAAGTACACTATAACCGATTCTGAACTTTCATCCTTTCCAGCTGATTATTGGAATGGAGGATTAATATGGTGTCTAAATGGACCAGAGTACTATGCTTCAGCCAGTACAATTAGTGATTTTGGTTCTTCAACTCTTCATTTTGAACCATGGGCAAGAACTAATTCATGGTATTACAGTAAGAGAGGTAATAAATATTATATAACCAGACATTTGAACGCACTTGATACAGCTAATGAATGGTATGTAGATGGAGCAAATGAAAAATTATATATATGGGTACCAGGTGGAGATAACCCTTCTAATCATGTAGTTGAAGCAAAAAAAAGGACATACACTTTTGACCTTAGAAATCGTTCATATATTAATATCAAAGGGATAGATACTATTTTAGGTTCAATAACTACTGTTGGAGCTGATAATTGTACTATATCTGATGGTGTTTTCAAGTATATTGACCAGAATCTAGATACTGGAAAAGATGCTGATACATTGACAAAAGGAATAGAATTGGGCGGTACCAATAATGTTATCAGAGATTCTGAGATTGCACATACTTTTGGAAGAGGTATCAAGGTTTCTGGAACAGACAATAAGGTTATCAACTGCTATATCCACGATGTTTCCTCAGAAGCCAGTAATGCTGGCGGTATTGATGTTTACGGAAGAAGACACCTGATAAGTCATAATACTGTTTATAGACTGGGAAGAGGTAGTATGAGAGGAAGTATACAAGACAGTATTATACAATATAATGATTTTTCATATGCTAATATGCTGACTGAAGATTCAGGAGTATTAGCTCTTGGCAGCATGGATTATCAAAATACCCAGATTCACCATAATTACGTTCATGATAATGCTGCCAATTTTTCGGACGGAGGACTCTACGCAGATTGTGATACTAGAAACCTAATAATGTATCGTAATGTTGTATGGAACAATTCTTCTGTAGGATTATTATTAAATACTCCTAATAATTTTGTTCTAGCATACAATAATTCATTCTATAACAGTGGAAGAGAATCCTCATGGGGGCAAAGCACACTATATGGAAATGACATGTATGGAGATAAGCTGTTCAACAATATCTTCAGAAATGATATATCTCCAAGAAGTGGTTGCATAGTAAAAAATAATATAGTTAATAGAGACCCTGATTTTATAAATCCATCAAATGGTAATCTTCAAATTGCTTCTGACTCAATTGCAATTGATGCAGGTATGGTACTTCCCAATATTACTGACAACTACATAGGTGACGCTCCTGACGCAGGTGCATATGAGTATGGAGATAATTGGACAGCAGGTCATGACTTTGATAATCCACCATATCCAGTATATCAAAAAGTAGATGTTCCTTTTATGAACAAGGTACTTAACGGAGGTTTTGAATATTATGATTTATCATCATGGACTAAGACAGGCAATCTTGGTGCAAGAATAACTACAAGTTGTAATTGGGACTATCACTCAGCCAATTCTATGTCTAGAGGTCAAATCACTTCTGCTGTACTTGGAGGCGGTGATGGTATTAAACAAGTGGTAACAGGACTAAAACCTTCAACAACATATGTTTTCTCAGCATGGGCTAAGATTAATGGTTATCACAAAAAAGTAACTGAATATGATACTTCCTCTAACTCAAGTCATTGGAATTATGTAGACGGAGAACATGCATATTACAGGGATGTACAATACGTAGGACCTGTCAGGGACAATGATTATGTTTCATTCAATAATATTGATTTTGGTCAAAGTAAATATGATACATTTGCTATTGGTAGAAATAAAACTGTTAACACTGGCTCTATAGAAGTCAGACTTGACAGTGTAACAGGAACACTGATAGGAACCCTTGATTTAGATACCTACAGTGCAACTTGGGCATTCAAAAGTGCACCTATCAGCTCTGTCACAGGTGTTCATGACCTATATCTAGTATTCAAAAACAGTGGATCAGCTGATATAGGACTAATAGATAGCTTTAAACTCTATAATTCAAACATGATAGACGATGTACAACTAGGCGTTAAAAATTATGGTGGCAGCGAACTTTACACAACAATAGATTCAACTTCTTGGGGTACTGTAGAAAATAAATTCCAATTTACTACAGGAACCGATAATACAACTGCTACAATCTATGCAAATAAGCCAGATGGAGATTATTATGCATATGTAGACGATTTTGGAGTTATTGAGGAGTTACCTGAAAATGTATATGATTCAGAACTTATATCCAACCTTAATGTCAATGATACAGACAATGCCATAAATTGGTCAGAAAAAGGAAATCTGCAACCAGGTTCAATACAATTTGGTGATAGAGGATACACTGTCTCCACTGTACCAGACTGCGTACTAGGTTCCGATAGGGTAATGACAGCCATAGAATCCTCTGCATACACAGGCAATCCACTGGTAACATTTACAGTAGAATCAGATGTTGAAGTCTACGTAGGGTATCCAGACGAAGCACCAACCCCTTCATGGTTATCTACATGGACGAACACAGGAGAAGACATAACCAATAATTACTCAAAAACATTCAGTCTCTACAAAAAAACATACACCAACGGTTCAACAGTATCCCTAGACGCTCACGGAAGTAACCTGTGGATGTATATGATAATGGTAAAAGACATAGCTGTACCAACCCCTAAAATAACAAACTTAAGTGTAAAAGATACTCAAAACGCATCCAATTGGTCAATTATGTCTAACCTGCAATCAGGAGATGAACAATTCGGTGACAGAACATATATAATCTCATCACTACCATCTACAATCGAAGGAAGTGATTGGATTAAAACAGCCATAGAATCCTACACATACACAGGCAATCCATTAGTAACATTCACAGTAAATACAGATTCTCAAGTATATATAGGATATCCAGATGAAGCACCAACTCCCGCATGGCTATCCACTTGGACTGATACAACGGAAAACATAACTAACAATCACTCAAAAACATTCAGTCTTTACAAAAAAACATATGCTTCTGGCTCAACAGTATCTCTAGACGCCCACGGCAGCAACCTATGGATGTATATGATAATTGTAAAATAACAAAATCATCTCAGATTAAGTATTGAGATAAAAACAGACAACGGTCGTATATTGAAATCATATATAGTGATAATAACTCTCGTTACGTTTGTTGCTTCTATCTGTTTATAAGGTATGGCAACAAGCCGTAAAAATCGTTATTATCACTATATATGATTTGCTCTGTATTTACCACTCTTAAGTTAGTTAAAAGATGTGACTTTAGCCTATAAGATCTAAACTGTTTGTTACAAAGTTATTGCATCTGCGATGATTTCCTAGAAATCATCTTTCTTTTTCTCTTATGCAAAAGTATTATTCTTATGCATAAATAATAAATACATACTCATAAGAAGTACAAAAAAGTATGATTTAAATACCGAGCATAGATAGTATAGGGGAATATGGAGCAGTGAGCCATGGACCAATGTCATTAAGTTAAGCCTTTGACAGATATAAAAATTCATCTATTGATGCTTTCATGGTTGCCAATAGATGAGTTTTACTTTTACCTCTTGTTAAGATTTTATTTTTGGCATTATTAATAAACAGAGATATCTCTGCTTTAGAAAATACATTTGAGTATTTTGTTTCCTTATGCTATTCTATATAAGAAGCTAACTACAGTAGCCTGCTTTTTGACTTTTCGAGGGTCTTTTCTACCAGGTCTAACTGGCAAAATATTTTTTGCAATTAGTGCTTCAATATCGGGGGGCTCATGCCCCTTATATTTAATGAAATGTCTACAAATTGCTATCGCAATAGTATAATTCACTTGATACATATGTTTAGTAGTACCTTTGGTCTTCTTTATAACAGTGTTTAATGTAATTAGTTCACAAAAATTATACATTATAAGTCTAGCATATATTTCTTGTACTATAAATTCCACTTTTTTGGAGTGAAGATTAATAAGACCGATAGTGTATTTCAACTCTCTAAAAGCAGTCTCTATTCCCCATCTCATATGATATATCTCTTTTAATTTTTCAATTGGAAAGTCATTCCTATTTAGATTAGTAATTAATATCTCATAGGTATCTTCTGAAATAGGAAATCTTACAATTCTAAACTCTATAGGATATGTATCTTTTGAATTTACTGGTAGAAAATCGAATCGATTTCCTTTTCTAATACACTTATATTTGTCTGGATTGGTCCTGATTTCTTTAGTATGTCTTCTTGTGACTAATATACGATAATCAACATCAAAGCAATCTTCATGTGGAAGCTTCAGGCTGGATGTTATTCCATTGCCAGTTATATCTTTTACTCTAAATAGACAGTTCAAGTTCTTCTGTTTTATATACTCAAAAACATGATAACCCTCATATCCTCTGTCAGCGATGATAATAGTATTGTCAGATATGTCTTCCATACGATCAATCATCTGTAGCAATGCCTTTCTTTCATTTTGTCTTCGTCCAGGATAAATCTCAACGTCAACAAAAATTTTATTACAAATATCATAAAGAGCATTAATCTGTAAGTGATTAAAACCTTTCGCATTAGCCCGATTTGGAAAATGAGTTTCAGTGTCATCAGGATTATAGAAAATACTTAAGTTAGAACCATCAACGGCAAGAAGTCTATATCCATTAAAAGTTCTAGAAAAGTTCATAGCCTTTTTAGTAAAATCATGGAAAAGATAATTGAAAGCATCAGGTAAAATCTTATGGCGTTGTTGTACAAATGCAGAAGCAGTAGGTGTATTAATACCAAAGGAAAAATAATTCATAATTTCAAGCTTCAAATTTTGACCACCCATAGTTAGAAGAATTTCTACCATTGTCCTAAAATCAAGTTTTCTAATACGAGTAAAATCTTTCTCAGGATTTTGAAGAAATAAAGATGAAATAGTATCAAGTTCAGAGATACTGTCATATAGATGATTTTTAATTGTATTAGCATAAGTATTATTCATAGCTAAACCTCCTTTAAATAATTCATTTAAGAGGCTTCGCCACAAATTTTCGGGTAAATGTCAAGCATTTTTTAAAAGATTAATATAAAATCGTATAAAAAAAGAGCTCTGCATTATTAATATACAGAAACTCTATTTTCTTAACTTAATGACATTGAGCCATGGACGGCGAACTCAGCTGTAATCTGACAGCCCTACTGGACTGTCAGAAATAATAATGGACTCGATGTCCATTATTATTTTATTAAACATGGACGTTTAATCTGCTGACGGAATATTCCCCTATACTATCTATGCGACCGTTATCTACATAATTCAATCACCCCAAAATCTATCAAGTTAAGATAATGACTCCATGTTAATATTAGATACCTTAATAACAATATAAAGTTAATTTATTGAACTTAATAAAAGATATTATCCTTGTACGAATATTTCAATCACTATAAAATTATTAGTATAAGTAAAATATGTAACCATAAATAACGTATAGAAGGAGAAAAATGTCAATGTATAAGACAAATAGTGTAATATTAACTATTAATTTATTTGTCAATATTATTTTGGCAAATTCAATAATCTATTACAAATACCACTTCACTTAATACATTTCTTTAATTAGTATTATATAGAATCGATATTTTATTATTAAGCAAAAACTGATTTTACATTAAAATAATAAGATGATATAATAAAAAATCAGTAATCATTAATTAGATATGGGCTAAACTAAAGGAGTTGGTAAAGTGTACGATCTTATTATTGTCGATGACGAAGAAATAATAAGGAACGGTCTAAAAAGATTTATTGATTGGGATAGTTTGAACATAAAAGTAGTTGAGCTGTTTGAAGATGGTAAGGAAGCAATAGATTACTTGATAAATAATGATGTTGATATTGTTTTGACTGACATCAAGATGGCTGATAAAACTGGACTGGATATTGCAAAATATCTATACGATTGTAAACCTTATATAAAAACAGTTTTGATTAGTGGATATAAAGAATTTGAATACGCCAAAAAAGCTATAGAATTAAATGTGGAAAATTATGTATTGAAACCAACTAATTTTCAACAAGTGAACGATGTATTCAAAGAAGTTGTACAAAAATTAGATAAAGAAAGAAAATTTCAAAAGCAATTGCCTCTGTTAAAAACACAATTCATAAATGATTTAATATATGGTGCAGTCAAAAAAGAACAAGATATTGTAAATAGAGCAAGATTAGTTGATTTTGCAGATAAAATATATCATGAGTGTGCATATCTTGAATTCAGTATCATCAATAACCAAGCCTTTCTAGATAACAATTGGAATTATGGTAAAGAAAGACTAAACACAGCAATCAATAATTTTTTCGTTTCCAAAAAGAATAAAATAATATATTGTCCCCTTTTCTCAGAAGATGATAATTTTGTTATATTCGCTTATTCAAAAGAAAAAGATGAAAATAATTTCTTGGAAATACTCAATATAGAAGTAGAAAATATTTGTAAATCAATAAAAGGCTTTATGGATTTGAATCTTGAAATAAGTCATATTGATAACTTTGAAACCTTCTTTGAATTAGCTGAATTCAATAAAAAGGTGCATATTAATGAAGAATTAGGTGACGGAAGTAATAATCTTAATATCAATGTAGTTGAATACAAAAAAATAGTTCAAAAATACAAATTATTTTTTAGTAAAATAAATGAAGGTAATATTAGCGAATTAGAGAGTCTTAATCAAACTTTATTTGAACAACTATCCAATCAATCCATACAATTCTCTCAAAAAGTCATAATAGATTTATTTGCTAATCTCTCAAACAAATTTAGTCAATTAGAATTAGATATTATTAAAATAACTAACGGCAAAGTCAATTATAATTATATATTGAAAATAAACAGTATAAAAGAACTGCAGCAGTACTGCTTAGAGATTTTTACTGATTTAGTTAATTTTATAGCTAAGAACAAGGATCAATCAGCTGAAAAAGTTATTGAAAAGGCTATAGCCTATATAGATGAGAAATTCTATCTGGACATATCATTAGAAGATGTAGCCAACCATGTATTTCTTAACTCTGTTTATTTTTGCAGGTATTTCAAACAAAAAACAGGTGAAACATTTACAGATTACCTTACCAAAGTAAGAATGGAAGAAGCAATAAAACTAATAAATAAAGCTAAGTACAAGACATACGAAATTAGTAATATGGTAGGGTATAAAAGTAGTAAATATTTTTCAAGAGTATTTAAACAATATACAGGATTATCTCCTAGTGAATACGGGAAAATGTAGAAAGCAAGTGATGATATGATGAAAAAGAAAAACATGTGGAAGTATATAAAATCCTATAAATTCCAATCAATACTTATTAAAAATTTTCTGCTGATTTTCTTGATTGTATTTATTCCCGTTATAATCATAACTATATCTGTTCAATCCAAATACAATAATGCAGTAGAAGATGAAATAAAAACTGCCAATTATAATGCTGCTATAAAAACTCAAGCAACTATTGATAGGGCTATGCAGGATACAACAAGGTTAGCTACTCATTTATCAATATCTTCAGTGTATGATTTGTTTTTTATATCCAATAAAACGTTTGCAGATTATTATAATATCATTGATATCATTTACGATAGAACTAGAGAGTATATAAGTTTAGATGATTATGTACATAGTGTATATCTGCAATCAGATAGTCTAGGTATTTTGTATGATTCTATTGATAATGCCATAAAACAGGTTGGATTAGAGAATTCCACATTACAAGAAGAGGATTGGTATATAAAAGATAAAGCTGACAATAACAAAATCAATAGGTATTTTGCTTGGAGAGAAACAAGAGATGGTCAAATTACTGGTAATTATGTATCAGTCATTCATTATGTGAGAAAAAAAAGAACTAAGATATTAGGTTCTGTAACTATTAACTTGAAAGTAAATCATTTGGCAAAAATGGCTGACATGATATATTCTGAAAATGATGTAAAAACCATAGTTATTGATAATGAAACCAAAAAAGTTATTATAAGTAAGAATACCGATGATTTTTTAAAAAATATTAGTGATATTGATGTATTCAAATCAATTGATTATTCCAAGATAGATAAATCAGAAATATTATCTGTAGATAATGAACAATATATTATCACTAATGTAAAATCACATTATGGTAATTGGACATACTTATCAGTCCTTCCATTAACAAGTTATAGTAATGATGTAAATAGAATATATGAGTATGTGAAGAATATCCTGATAGCTTACATGATTATAAGTCTCATATTAAGTTATTTGCTGACAATGAAAACTTATGAACCTGTCAGTACCGTTATGAGGATAATCGATAATCCTCAAATGTGGGATAGGGAAAAGCATAGAAATAAAAATGAGGTAAAATATATATCTGATAATATATTCAAGATCATAATATCTAATACGGAATTAGAGGAAGAATTAAGAAATAAGATTACATTACTGGATAAAGCACAAAATAAAGCTTTGCAATCCCAGATGAATCCACACTTTTTATTCAACACTCTAGAAGCGATAAATTGGACAGCAATTGAATTGCTGGATGGTTATAATGAAGCCTCTGATATGATTTCCAATCTATCTGAAGTATTAAGGTACTCTCTGGATGGAGAACAGTTCAGTTCTGTAAAAGATGAAGTGAAATATTGTAAGATATATATTAATATCATGAAAAAAAGATATAAAAATAAACTTGAAGTCAAATGGAACATCCAAGAAGAAGTATATGATAACAGGATAATGAAACTAACCCTACAGCCAATCATCGAAAATGCAATATATCATGGAATAAAACCTAAGCGTGACAAAGGGCTGATAGAAATAAGTTGTAATAGCATGAATGACAAGCTGGAAATAACTATAAAAGATGATGGTGTAGGAATGACCAAGGAAGAAGAAATTGAGTTGAACACAAAAATCAACGATAAATACCTATTGAGAAATCAAGGAATAGGTATGTACAATGTAAATCAACGTATAAAATTATTGTATGGAGATGAGTATGGAATTAAGGTTATCAGTTTAAAAGGTATTGGTACAAGTATTATAATAGATCTTCCATATGAAAAATAGCAAATAAAGGGTTGTCAGATAATAAAATATATTATCTTGATAGCCCATTGTTTTCTTTATTATTACACCTGAATTTAACAGGTCTTGTAAAATTGTATACCCAAGTAAAAATAGTGAACCACACTATGTTTTTATTGGTAAAAATGCATACCTGTTAATTAATTATTTAGAATTTAAAACATTTATCTATGATGTTATTATTAATATATCGAAGCGGCACAATTAATAATAGACAGAAAAGAAGGTGAGATTAATGAAGAAAATGAAGAAAACATCAAAGAATTCAACTAAGAAAAATCTAGAGTTATTAGTATTAACTTTACCTGCTATAATAGCTTATTTTATCTTTAACTATATTCCAATGTTCGGAGCGATAATAGCTTTTAAAGATTATAAAGCACCAAAAGGTATTTTAGGAAGTGCGTGGAATGGATTAGAAAATTTTAAATTCTTTTTTACCTCACAGGATGCATGGAGAATTACAAGAAATACCGTTGGATATGCATTGATATTTATTGTAGTTAATCTTGTGGCAGGAGTTTTTGTAGCATTATTACTATATGAAGTAAGAAGTAGAAGAGCACTGAAATTCTATCAGACTTCAATGATGTTGCCAAGATTTTTGTCTTGGGTAATTGTAGGATATATAACATATACGCTTTTAAGTCCTACGATGGGTATCTTTAACCAAATAATTGAAATGTTTGGAGGACAACCCGTTGATTGGTATTCAAAAGTATCGGCTTGGCCATGGATATTGATATTAACTAATACATGGAAAGTAATAGGACTAAACAGTATTATGTATTATGCAGCATTGATGGGTATTGATAAAGCATACTTTGAAGCTGCAGAGATTGATGGAGCTAATAGATTCCAACAGATTATTCATATTTCATTACCTAGTATTAAACCACTTATGATCGTGCTGACATTATTAGCCTTTGGTAATATATTCAGAGGAGATTTCGGTTTGTTCTACGTTATTCCTAGAGATGTAGGAGTATTATATCCAGCGACAGACATAATTGATACTTATGTATATCGTGGTCTAAGAACTGGTAACCTAGGAATTACTGCTGCTGTAGGACTTTTCCAATCACTAGTAGGATTTGTAATGATTGTTACTATGAACGGAATAGTGAGAAAGGTAGAACCTGATTCAGCATTATTTTAATTATCGTAAGGGAAATGGAGTGAATAATATGTCTGTAGTGAAAAAGAAAAGGATAACTTATAGAACTTGGATAAATCTATATTTTATAATTATGTCCATTACGTTTATTTTACCTTTCTTATTAATAGTTTCAGCATCTTTAACTAATGAAGATATATTGGCTAAAGAAGGATTTAAGATAATCCCGCCTTTTATAGATTGGACAGGATACAAATATGTATTTAGTAATGTTAGTGAAATTTTAAGAGCATATGCAGTAACAACTTTTCAAGCTTTTTTTGGAACTTTTTTATCTGTTTTAGTTATGACTCTATGTGCATACCCATTATCAAGGAAAGATTTCAAATTCCGTAAACCAATTACATTCTTTGTGTTTTTCACAATGTTGTTTAACGGTGGATTGATTCCAACGTATTTATTGAACTATAAATATTTACATCTTGGAAATACCATATGGATATACATATTACCAACACTATGTTCAGCGTTTTATATAATTATTTTTAGAACATTCTTCCAAGGATTACCTATTTCATTGGTTGAATCAGCAAAGCTTGATGGAGCTAGTGAAATAAGAATATTCTTCCAAATAATATTACCACTGTCAAAACCAGTATTGGCAACAGTAGCGTTACTAACACTTTTAACAAAATGGAATGATTGGTATACAAGTTTGATTTATATTACTGATTCAAACTTATATACGCTACAATTCTTATTGAAGAGAATACTTCAAGAAGTTGAGTTCCTAAGGTATATGGCAAATAATACGCCGCCAGGTATAGACCTGAGTTATCTCGAAGATATGCCAGTTGAAACATTGAAATTTGCAATGTGTATTATAGCGGCTGGACCAATGTTATTGGTATTCCCATTCTTCCAAAAGTATTTTGCGAAAGGGTTAACAGTAGGGTCAGTTAAAGGTTAAATAGTTAGTTATAGGTTAATCCTATGATTATAGATTAGTAATAGTTTTAAAACAGATCAGAAATAGAAAGGGGAATTTACATGAAAAATTTTAAAAAAGGTATTAGCGTTTTACTAGCAGTTGTATTTATCCTTAGTATCACATTGATGGGTTGTAAAAGCAGTGATACAAAAACAGATAGCGGTTCAAAAGATAGTGGTACAACAGCTAAAAAAGATGAAGATGTAAAGGTATTAAAGATATTCCTAGGTGGAGACGAAAAAGAGAAACAAGAAGAAGTCTTTGCAGCAGCAAATGAAATGTTAAAAACTAAGTTACCAGGTGTTCAAATGGATATCGAAGTTATTCCTTATGGTAACTGGACTGAAAGATGGAAACTTCTAACAGCAGCAGGAGATCAAATGGATATAGCATGGATCGGCTGGATGTTAAACTTTGATACAATATCAAGAGAAGAGATGTTAACACCATTAGAAGATTTAATTGATAAGAATTGTCCTGAAATCAAAGATGTAATACCACAATTTGTTTTTGATAAAGCAACTGTTGATGGACATGTTTATGCAGTTCCAAACTACCAACAAATGGTTGAAATGAGAAGAGGTATTAGACTATATAAACATTTAGCTGATGAATATGTTGATGTAGCTGCATTAGAAGAACAATTCACAAAAGATTTAACTTTTGACCAAGATGATTGGGATGCATTAGAAGTATACTTCAAAAAAGCTAAAGAGAATGGTACTTTACAAAAAGGACCATCACCATCTATCAGCTGGTTATGTAGAAATGGATACGAAGCGATAGCTAATCAAAATACACCTGCATATGTTAAAATAGGTGATGAATCTTGTACAGTAGTAAACAAATTCAAAACTCCTCAATATAAAGCTATGATACATACTATGGCAGATTGGTATGAAAAAGGTTATATCAGAGAAGACGTACTAGCAGTAGAATCATTTGATAAACCACGTGCTGACGAATTTGTAAAAGATGGTAATATTTCATGGGTACATGAAACTCTTAAAGATCAAGACAAAAAAGATACTAAGAGAGCAAAAGATGCAGGTAATGATGTAGAAATTACTGTAGTTCCAACTACAGATTTCCAATATCTAGCTCCATATGGAACAGCTACTAACCTTGCAATACCATTTACAGCAAAATATCCAGATGAAGCAATTAAATTAATTAACTTACTTAACACTGATAAAGAATTCTATAATCTAATGGTTTACGGATTAGAAGGTAAGAACTATGAGAAGATTGATGAAAACACAATTAAAATAACTGATAAGGATTCTTATGGTTTAGCAAACTGGGCAACAGGAAATACATTACTTGGTTATGAGATTGAAGGCGGAGTTAAAGGTTGGTCAACTTATCTTGATGAAATGCATAGAGAAGCTAAACAATCATATCTAATGGGCTTCAAAGTAGATACTGAACCATACTCAACTACTTTACAACAATTAGATACAATAATCAAAGAATACCAAAATGCATTAGAGTTCGGTGCTCTAGGTTCTAATGTAGATGAGAAATACGAAGAATTCTTAGATAAATTAGATAAAGCTGGAATCGATAAAGTAATCGAAGGATTCCAAAAACAAATTGATGAATTCTTAGCATCAAAATAATAATCAAGTTGAACTTCTAAATTATATAAAAAATACAAATGATGAAAATAGGCTTTAGAATATACCTTTTGGTTTTCTAAAGCCATTTTCAAAATGATATAAATAACATAATGATAACCACTAATAAGCACTTAATCATTTATATGGAGGTATCAAAAATGAAACCCGTTCAAGTCAATATTGCGGAGGCAATAATTGAAGCATTCTGGGCTCCAGAACTAAGAAATTTCCAAGAATGGAAGATTGAAGATACAAAAACACAAGGTCTTGAATTTCAGGAAACATGGAGTGCAGAAGCCTTTAGTTGGATACAAAGACCATTAAACGGACCATCACTAAAAATATCAAAAGAATATAGTGTAGACTGTACTAAATTTGATAAATTGATTTTAGCAATTAATTCACCATCTAAATCAAGGGTTAAAATTATTGCTGATACAGATAATGGTATAATAGAACAATTATCAGACAAGTTCACAGATTTCTCAGAAGAAATTCAGCTTAATCTAGGTGATAGCAAGAAAATAAATAAAATAATAATTGAGATCTATTCCAACGAAGATGGTTATCAAGCAGGACATTTCAAGTGGATAATGCTCCAGAACTCAGATTTATTAAAGGAATATCTAGAGCAATACAATAATTATGATAGCGAGTGGACAGGATATCTTAAGGATGAAAACTACGATCCTGAATTTAAACCAACTTATAATCTTATTGTTGATGAAGAAGAATTGAAGAAATTAAGAAATTATCATATGGTTCATGAAAAACTTACAGGTAAATCGATGTATGCTGATTATGTGGAAGAATTGAAACATGAGATTCCAGAAAATATGATACATGATTATGTAATATTTTGGACTGACCAAAGATTCGCAAGAACAAGAGATTATATGAAGAGGTTAACACTAAAAGGACCTTTATTGGCTTCTGCCGGGTTAATACTGAAGGATAAATCATTGTTGAGATTAGCGGCTAGATATGCAATGTCATTAGCCATGTGTACTAATTGGAATGATTCTTTTATTACAGAATTCAAAGCTGGTTATTGGGAGCATAGAGCTTTCGTAAAAGCAGTAATTTGTTACGAGATAAGTATGGTTCTTGATTTAGCTGGTGAAATGTTTACTGATCTAGGGAGAGATTTGATACTTAGAAGATTAGGTGAAGAGGCTATTGGTGGTATTAACTATATAACCTGGAAACATGATTATATATTTGACAATAACCAATTAGTATGGTTTACATATGGTAGAATGTTAGCTTATGCAGTATTAGAACAGCACTTCAACCATGTCAAACCTTATACAGATATAGCATATAAAGAGCTTGTGGAAAATATAGATAATATAATTTTTGAAGACGGTGCTTATGGAGAAGGACCAAATTATTATAACTGCATAGGTGACAATGCCAACTTTGCTACATATATCTATGCTAAGCTTAGAGGATTGGAATTTAAAGATATCGTTCCAGAAAAGATCATGAAAACTGCTGATTTTGTAGAATGTCTCCAATCAACAGTTCCATCGCAGGACGTAATACCAGTTTGTGATGGAGAACCAAGATTCAAAAAACCAACACTAGCATACATGGCTTATTTACTTCCTAACAGTCATTGGTCTACTATTCTGCATAAATCTCTTAATAGAGAGGAAAAAATACCTAGTGATATACTTGCATTTAAATTCATTAGGGAATTCGAGAAGAAAGATATAATAAACAGAAGCTTTATATCTTTACCAGAAATGGGAAGCGTATCATCACTGAGGAAGCTTGATGACCAATGGTTGAAAATATTTGTGTTTGGTAATAAGGCTAATGTGGACCATGCTCATGAAGATAAAGGAAGTTTTGTAATCGAGTTTTGCAATGAGACATTTGCCATGGACCCAGGTAGTGGTAGTTATTCCAGTGAAGTATCTAATTTAGTTAAACAAGCATATAGACACAATACTTCAGTACCATATGGTAATCTAGAAAAAAGACCTCAGCCAGAAAGACCTAATACAAAAGACATTAAGGTCATAGCTAATGGTGATGAACGAAGTTTTAATGGTAAAGTTGACTTAAGTTATACATGGAGAGAATTCTTCAATGAGTATACTCGTGAATATATATCACCAACACCAGATGAATTGATAATCAAAGAAAAGTATGATTTGAAAAAAGGAGAGGGTATTGACTTTGGATGGAGTACCCAACTAGATGTAAAAGTAGAAGAAAAGCAAGTAGTAATAAGCGGGGATAAAGGTGAGGCAGTAATAACTATACCAGAGGATGTAAGTGTAGAAATTACAGAACTAAGACTTTTCGACGAAAATAGTATTCAAAAAAGAATATCATTCAAGAAATCCTGCAAAAAAGGAGAACTAGTAATTAAAGTTATATTTAGAGTATACTAATAACATAATAATTAAGAAGATACATAGGAGGCATTTACTATGGCAAAAGTTGATGGATTCGCCAGGATTGCGTTAAATGGGATAGATAACAACAAAGAAGAATTAGAAGAAATAAAACCAGCAGGATTTGTAAAGGAATACTTTAAGAGTAGTGAAGATATGGTAAGTCCTATAATAGAAAAAAGTTATCAAGAAAAACTTGATGACTTCAGTAAAGGGATTGAAGAACTAAAACAAAGATATTTACCTTTCTTAGAAGACTATACGCCAAAACTTCAAATGGAAAGAGAACAATTTGAACTTAATGATTTTCAATTTCGTTATGAGGATGATGAAGATAAAAGAGATTTTACCAGAGTCCTAAATGGTGAAGGAGAATTCCAACAGGTAACTATACCTGACTACAAAGGTCCTATCGGTAAATGGACTGGATACTATAGAAAAGAATTCCAATGTGATTATGACACCAATACAGATGAAAGAATATATATTAGATTTTTAGGAGTAGATTATATTGCTAATGTATATCTCAATGGAAAATTCATTGGAAATCATGAAGGTTTCTTTGCACCTTTTGAGTTTGATGTAACAGATTATATTTACACAGATAAAAACAATACCCTAGTAGTAGAAGTTCAAAATGATGCACCAACCCTTGGTATAGACCTTGGCGATGGTAAAATAGATGGAGATAAGATCTATGCTGCAACTGGATATGGTTGGGATGATAGTGAAAAAGGATGGCATCATTGCCCACCAGGAGCTGGAATATGTCATAAGATCATTATTGAAAAAAGAAATAAGTATTTTATTAATGATATCTTTGTAAGACCAGATATTGATAAAAGTAAGGCTGAAGTATGGGTAGAAATATATAATACAGATTTTGCTAATGTAGAATTGAATCTAAAGATGTCCATTTACTCTAAGAACTTCAAAGGCTACGCAGACGAAAACATTGAATTTGAAATAGAGAAATGCGGACCTTATGTAAACTATTATAGAACAATAGTAGATATCAAGGATATGAAGATATGGGAATCTGAAACCCCTTATCTATACAAGGTAAGAATGGATTTATTTAAAGATGATAAATTGGTAGACCAAAAAGCTAGACATTTCGGTATGAGAAAATTTCATATGGATGAGACTGAAGCTGTTAAAGGAACTCTATACCTTAATAATGAAAAAGTAATCCTTAGAGGTGCCAACACAATGGGACATATGCAGCAATGTGTTTATAACGGGGATTTTGACTTATTGATCAAGGATATTTTAATAGCCAAGTATTGTAATATGAATTACTATAGATTGACTCAACGTCCTGTACAAGAAGAAATATACGATTATTGCGATTGCCTAGGAATGATGCTGCAAACAGACCTGCCATTTTTCGGATGGATAAGAAGAAATAAATTCTGTGAAGCCATCAAACAATCAGAAGAAATGGAAAGATTAATAAGAAGCCATCCTTCTAATATAATGGTTACATATATTAATGAGCCTTTCCCAGCATCATGGGGATTCAAAGGACATAGAAGCCTACTTAGAAATGAAATGGAAGAATTCTTTGAGGCGGCAAGCAAAGCTATTAGATTGAATAACCCTGATAGAGTAATAAAAAATGTAGAAGGAGACTATGACCCTCCTACAAGAACAGGATTATCAGACTTCCATTGTTATAACATGTGGTACACTAACCATGCATTACCTATAGGCAAGTTACATAAAGGATATCTACCAGCAATAAAAAAAGGTTGGAAAACAGGATGCGGTGAATACGGTACCGAAGGATTAGATCCTTTGGAGATTATGCTTGAAGACTATCCAAAAGACTGGATTCCTGATAATATTAATGACCAGTGGACTCCACAAGATGTTGTCAATTCACAATCATATACTATGCATGGAGATTGGTTTGAAGAACAAGACAATATAGTTGATTGGATAAAAGAAAGTCAGAAACACCAGGCACTTGCAACAAAACTTATGAATGATGCTTTTAGGAGAAGAAGTGATGTTCTTATATCAACAGCTGTACACTTATTAATAGATGCATGGCCATCAGGATGGATGAAAACACTTGTTGATTACAGAAGAAAGCCAAAACCAGCATATTTTACTTTCAAAGAAACTCTAGAACCTGTAAGAGTTAATCTTAGAAGTGATAAGTTCACAGTTTATACTGGAGAAGAGATAGAAATTGAATGCTTCACATTAAATGATACACCAAAGAAGATGGATGGCAAAATTATTATTACAATCAGAACAGATGAAGAAGAGATATGTTCATTTGAAAAAGAATTGACAATACAAGATTCCACTTCCATCTACTGTGGAAGCATAAAATTCGTAATACCTGAAATAAGCAATGAAAAAGAAGTTGTTCATATAGACTCTGTATTGATTAACAACAAAAATGAAGTTATAAACCAAGAAAGACTTGATCTAGTTGCAATGAACAGAGATAATACAAACGCAAAAGTCACTACCATTGGCTTTGATAAATCAATCGAGGAAGGACTTAACAAATTAAATCTTGAATCTGATAATGTTGCTAATAACAAATTTATTGTAATTGATAAAAATGATTTCGATAAGCAATATGAAAATATCATGAACAATGTAAAAAATGGTGGAAAAGCGTTGATTTCACTAAACGATATAAAAGAATGTAACATTGAAGGACAAAAATATGGTATCAAGATTCTAGGTGAAAAAGGAGCAGACTCCCAAACAGGAAAAGGACTTTTCTTTGTAGCAAGAAATGAAAATCATCGCTTTACAAAAGACAATAAAGATAAAGATTATTCATTCATGTACGATAAGAAAACCGATAGTTTCGATTTCATCACCGAAGATGGTATAGTGGGTGAAGTAGATGAACATATACTATTTACTTACAAGACGCCTGAATTCGGAATCAATCTAAAAGGACCAAAAGAAAAAGTAGGAATATTAAGCGAGAAAAAAATAGGCAAAGGAACCCTATATTTCTCAACCATAAAAATAGATAGATTACTAGGAGAGAATCCGTATCTAGATAAATTAATAAAAAGGATTATGAAGTAATTATCTAATAAAGATAACTATAATTCTTACTATTATATTAAAGCAAGTCAGAAAAATATCTGACTTGCTTTTTCACGCTTATATAAATATATAATCTTGTCAAATATAAAATAGCCCATATTTATGAAAATTAGAAGAAAAAGTATTTTGGATTATATTGAAGGGGACTTTAAGCAAAATAGTATATGTATATGTGAAGTAGTGAGGCAGGACGCCGAACCCAGCTTTTTGCTCATGGACGAGCAAGTAGCTGGCGAAACATATACATATACTATTTTGCAAAAACCACGTCAGAACAAAACAGTTTTTCTGACCGACTTACTTATAATTAATTGGAAAAAACAGTGAAATACAAAAAAAACTTGATGAAAATAAAATAATTTTATATAATATAGTAAACGATTACTATAGATTTGAAAATATAGAAGAAAATGATGGGATGATAGTATGGTCACTATAAAACAAGTAGCAGAAAAAGCAAATGTATCGACAGCAACAGTATCTAGAGTCATTAATGGAAACTATCCAGTTAGTGAAAAAGTAAAAAATAAGGTTATAGAAACTATAAAAGAATTAGGATATAGACCTAATTCAATAGCAAGAAGCCTTAAATGCAATAAAACCTATATGGTAGGAATGGTTGTACCAGATATCTCTAATAATTATTTCATGGATATCGCAAGAGGTGTAGAAAGTGTTATCAGCCCTCTAGGATATAGTCTTATCTTTTGCAGCACTGATGAAAATACAGACAAAGAACTAAGACTCTTGAACGCATTAAATGATAAAAGAGTAGATTACGTCCTGTTGGCATCAAGTACACAAGAAGACCATAAATTACAAAAATTCATTAACCAAGGTATGAACATAATTATGATAGATACAAGCCTGGAGAATCTTCAGACGGATAGTGTCGTAGAAGACAATTATAATGCCACATATAAATTGATTTCATATGTTATAGACCAAGGGCATAAGAGAATAGGTGCAGTAAACGGACTGCTAAGTGTTAGTACAGCAAAAGAACGTTATAATGGCTTCTGCAAGGCATTAGAAGACCATGACATATCTTTAGAACAATCATATATAGTAAATGGTGCTTACAACAGAAAGAAATCATACGAAGAAGTAAAATTAATGATTCAAAGAAATATGAATAAGCTGCCAACTGTACTATTCGCCGCCAATAATGATATGGCAGAAGGTGCAATGATAGCTTTAAAAGAAATGAATCTAAAAATACCTGATGATATATCACTAGTTTCATTTGGAGATATCAATCTAGCAGAATTGATTGAACCTAGATTGACTATTATATCTCAGAATGCTGTATTGATCGGTCAGAAGGCTGGAGAATTAATGCTGAAAAAAGTTTCTGGTAATAGTGAAAATAATATTACCAAAGTCACAATACCATCAGAAATCATCATAAGAAATTCCGTAAAATCAATTTGAAATTATATTTAATAATTATATAAATTATTTATTAATATAAAAAAATATTAGGAGGCTAACTAGATGGAAAAAAAATATTGTCTAGGAATTGATTACGGTACACAATCATGTAGAGCGTTATTGGTTGAAGTGGATACAGGTAATGAAATTGGGGACTATGAACAGTCTTATCCTCACGCAGTTATGGAAGAGGTATTACCAGATAATATAACTAAATTACCACCTGACTGGGCACTTCAACACCCAGAGGATTATTTATATTGTCTATCAACAGTTACAAAAGGGGTTTTGGAGAAATACAATGTAAATACAGAAGATGTAATTGGTGTAGGTGTTGATTTTACAGCGTGTACTATAATACCTGTTGACAAAAATATGGAACCCTTATGTTTTGATGAGAAGTATAAGAGTAATCCCCATGCATATGTTAAGTTATGGAAACATCATGCTGCCCAAAAATATGCTGACAAGATTAATGAAGTAGCAAAAAAAAGAGGAGAGACTTTTCCAAAGTTATACGGTGGTAAAATTTCATCTGAATGGCTTATTCCAAAAGTTATGCAAATCATTGATGAAGCTCCAGAAATCTATGAAGCAACGGACCAATTTATCGAAGCAGGAGATTGGGTAGTATATAAGTTAACTGGAGAGGTTAAAAGAAGTAGCTGTTTTGCAGGATATAAGGGGTTATGGCATAAGCGTAATGGTTATCCAACAAAAGAATTTCTAGGTGCAATAGATGAAAAATACAGAAATATGGTTGAAGATAAAATAAGTACAGATATTTACCCTCTTGGGGATAAAGCAGGTGAGATTAACCAAGTAGGTATGAATCTTACTGGATTAAAACAAGGAACAGCTGTTGCAGTAGCTATTATAGATGCACATGCGGCAGTACCAGCAGCGGGTATATGTGAAAAAAGTAAAATGCTGATGATTATGGGAACTTCCACCTGTCATATGTTGCTTAATAAAGATGAGATTATTGTACCTGGTATTGCAGGGCTTGTAGAAGATGGAATATTACCTGATTTTATAGGTTATGAAGCTGGTCAGGCATGTGTAGGTGATCATTTTGGCTGGTTTGTAAAGAATTGTATATCTGAAAAGTACATCAATGAATGTAAGGAGAAAGATATTAACATTCATACATTATTAACTGAAAAAGCTTCCAAATTAAGAGTTGGAGAAAGCGGATTAATAGCACTTGATTGGTGGAACGGTAATCGTTCGGTATTGGTTGATGCTGATTTGACAGGTTTAATTATGGGATGTACATTAACTACAAAACCAGAAGAAATATATAGGGCGCTTATTGAAGCAACGGCTTTCGGAACTAAGATGATAATTGATACATTCAAGGAATATGGTGTAGAAATAAAAGAATTATATGCGGCAGGGGGTATAGCCCAGAAGAACTCTTTGATGATGCAGATATATTCAGATGTAACTAACATGGATATTCATATATGTGATTCCAACCAAGCCGTAGCTCTAGGTTCAGCAATGTTTGGTGCAGTGGCAGCAGGTAGAGATAAAGGTGGTTACGATACAATTATAGAAGCAGTAGATAAGATGTCAAAAGTAAAAGAAGAATATTATAAGCCTATAAGAGAAAACAATGAAATTTATGAAAAATTATTTAATGAATATAAATTACTTCATGACTACTTTGGCAGAGGTGGAAATGACGTTATGAAGAGATTAAAAGATATTAAGTTATCCTACAAATAAATACTTGGTTAGCCTTGGATAAGTTTACATAATTTTATCGTGCTATTTGAGTGTTATATCCAACAATATACAGTATTTCTAAATACTTATAGTGGATTATTATACTTGTAACATGTATAATTATTATATTATGTTAACTTAGGGGTGAATGAAGTGAAAAATAAGAAGTTGGTTATTATAGTGATTAGCGTTCTTATATTGATAGCATCTGTTACAACGTTTTTATTAACTAAAAAAGAATATGAAGAAATGACATATAATGAGTTTGTTAACTATGTTGAACAAAGTTCCGTTGGGGAAGTAACTATAATTGATGATAACACGTTGTATGTTAAGTTGAAAGATAATGACAAAACAGTATATAAAGTTCCAAATCCCTTGAAGGATGGCTTCAAAGAATATCTGTTATTACAGGATATTAAAGTAGGAGCTGGAAGTAGTTCTGGGCTTGAAAAAACTTTTCAGACTGTTGGTGTTGGATTGCTTCTTATTGGAGTATTATGGTATATCAGAAAAGGTTCAGGCAATAACAAACAAGTCATAGTTGATGCCAATAAGAATAAGATAAATAATAACAATGTAGTCAATTTCAGCAATGTGGCTGGAAATGAAGAAGCAAAAGATTTAGTAGGAGATATTATTGATTTTATTAAGACACCTGAAAAATACTCTTCAATGGGAGCTAGAATGCCTAGAGGTGTATTATTATATGGTCCACCAGGAACAGGTAAAACCCTTATGGCTAAAGCTGTTGCTGGAGAGGCAGACGTACCTTATTATGCAGTAAGTGGTTCTGATTTTATACAGATGTATGTAGGGGTTGGTGCCAGCAGGATAAGACAATTATTCAAAAAAGCCAAAAAAAGCGAAAAAGCAGTTATTTTTATAGACGAGATTGATGCAATCGGTAAGACAAGAGCAGGTAAAGCTTCAGCAAGCAATGATGAAAGAGATCAAACATTGAATGCTCTCCTTACGGAGATGTCAGGTTTTAATGATAACGAGGGAATAGTGGTAATTGCTGCAACTAACCGTATTGATACACTTGACCCTGCATTACTTAGACCTGGTAGATTCGATAGACAGATTGAGATAGGGTTGCCAGACTATAATGCTAGAAGAGCTATAATATCTTTACATGCCAAGAATAAGCCAATTCATGATACAGTAGATATTGATAGTATAGCTAAGGATACAGTATATTTTAGTGGTGCCATGTTAGAAAATCTCATGAATGAGGCTGCTATAATTACAGCAAACAGTAATGAAAAAGCTATAAGAAAACAACATATAGACAAAGCTTTCTATACAGTTATAGCTGGTGCAGAGAAAAAGGATAGAAGTAATATTACTGATAAAGACAGACAGATAACTGCATATCATGAAGCAGGACATGCACTCATGACAAAGTTATTATTACCAGATAACATTATATCAAAAGTTACTATAATACCAAGTACCAGAGGTGCTGGTGGATTCAGTATGAGTATACCAAAAGATAAGATGTATCAGAGTAAAAAAGAAATTATTAGTAATATAAAAGTTTTGCTTGCAGGTAGAGTTGCTGAAGAAATCATTTTCGGAGAAGATGGTGTAACAACTGGTGCAAGTAACGATATTGAAAAAGCATCCAATCTTATAAAAGACTATATTGTAAAATATGGTATGGATGACAAGTTCGGATTATTCAATTTTGAATCAGCGAATGTTAATGATACAGCAATAATAGATCAATGTAGAGAAGAAATCAAAAAAGCGTATATAAGTGCAAAAGATACATTAGAAAAAAACAAAGAATATCTTAGTAGAATTGCAAGTATGCTTATTGAAAAAGAAACTATTGATAATAATGATATAGACGAGATTTGTGCATAGATTACGCAAGTATGAAATATTGCAAGATAATATTAAGTGAATTATGTAATCAGCAATGATATAGTCAATTAGTCATATGAATTTTCATATGGCTTTTTTTGTATTGATTTTTTGTATCTTGATGTTTTAAGACCTGTTTAATTTTAGTATAATAAATCTATGACAAAAGTTAAAACATATATAAGAAGAGGTGTGACATGAGCGTAAAAAGGATTTTAATAATATGTAATCTATTAAAGCAAGTTTTTGGAGTGGATATTGTTTATATAGAAGGGAATAAATGTTTTACCCTTAATGGTAACGAGGCAAATATTGAACAGGATATATATGATGTCAGTAAGATGGAATATGGTATGAATGAATATTATATTGATAATATAGATGATAAAAACTATTTGTATGTTAATGATGGGAGTGGTATAAAATTAGTTGTTGGACCGTTTCTGATAAGTAGTATAAATGATAGTGGAGAAAATGAAAATACTAAAATATTGAGTATTAGTGAAATTGATAATATTGCGGTGACAAGTATATCATTATTGAAAAACCAACAAATCGAGCAGATAAAATGTGTCAAGCATATAGATGACAAAGAAAAGCTTACAAGGATTAAGCCAGAGATAATACCATATTCAGAAGTGATAAATATGGTTTTTGAAATAGAGAAAGAATTATCTCATGCAGTACAGGAAGGGCGTACGTTTGAGGCTATAACACATATGGAAAAGCTCATGTCATTCAAATTAAATAAAGGATTAGACACCTTGGACCATTTTAAAAGATATGCTATGATTTTTAGTTCTAATCTTAGAAAAACTATTATTGCAGGAGGAGTTACACCAATAGAGGCTATAGGGATTAGTGATACATTTGTAAAAGATATCTCTGGTATATCCAGTATAGTTGAATTGAAGAAAAGAATCTATTTATTGGTAGAAGATTATTGTAAAGCTGTCGAGAGTTCAGGGTTTCCTGATTGCAGTAAGATAATAAAGGATATATGCCAATATGTAAAAGTACATTATGGAGAGAGTATCAGTACTAAGACCTTAGCGGACTTGTTCCATATTAATTCTTCACATCTTTCAAGACAATTCAAGAAGGAAGTGAAAATGACGGTAACAGAATATATACAGCATGTAAGAATAGAAGAAGCAAAGTTTCTTATAAAATTAGGTAAATATACTATGACTGAAATAGCGGGGTTAGTGGGTTTTAATGATTCTCAGTATTTTAGTAATGTTTTTAAGAAGGTAGAAGGGATAACTCCAAGAGATTTTAGTTGAACATGCAATAATTCTACAAGTTATGCATAAATATTAAAAGTATCTATTGAAATATTATAATATAATATCACTAAATGAAGAGGAGTGATATTATGAAGAAGATTGATAAGTTACTTATATATCGTATAGTTTTTGCGGTAATAGGTTGGATTGGATTATTTGGACATTTTATATTCAAGGTCATGAATAGAGGTGCTGGAACAAGTGTAGGTGGAGCTTTATTGGATTCGGTAAGTCATTATACTATTCAGACTAATATTTTAGTTTTGGTGTGGTTTACTATTGCTATTGTTGCTAGGTTGACTAATAGGGATTTTAAGATATTGAGTTCTTTTTATAAAGGTGCAATAACTTTGTATATATCTTTTACATTTGTTATTTATGCTGTATTATTGAGTGGATTGTGGGCGCCAGAGGGAATAGAGGCTTTGTTGGCTTTTATTAGTCATTATATTACGCCTGTGGCTTTTATGATAGATTGGGTGTTTTATGAATTTAAGGGACATAAGGAAGATAGGTATGAGTGGAGGAATGTTGTAAAGTGGTTGGTGTATCCTTTGGTTTATTTGGGGTATTTATTGATTTATGGGGGGATGACTGGAAGGTATTTTTATCCTTTTTTATATGTGCCTAAGATTGGTTGGGATGGATTAGTGGTTTCTGTTGTTGTTTTGTGTGGGTGTTATATTGTAGCTGGGGGAGTTTATATTGCAGTAGGTAGGGTTATTGGTAAAAGGGTGGATAAATGATTAAATAAAAAGTTTAGTGGACAACAAAGATGTGTTGAAACCATATATAATGATAATCACTCTCGTTACATTTGTTGCTTTTATCTGATTTGGAAGGAATGGCAACAAGCTGTAAAAATCGTTCTTATCATTATATATGGTTTATCTTATGGTTTGGCGCTCTGGAGTTTGGGTGTTTGAAGATATCTGACATTGGTTAGTGGTTGGGTATTTTTTCTATACCTAATATTCCTAAGGGAATTTATAGTGTTTTTTATAAAAAATGTTGACATATACAGTTCAACTGTATATAATTAGTTTGTACAGTTTAACTGTATAGTTTGGATATATAGTTTTGCTGTATAATAAGATATGGGAGTTTGATGATGGATGAAAAAGAATAAGGAGCTTCCTCTTACGGAGACGGTTTATTATATACTTTTGGCATTGAATGAGCCGGCTCATGGATATTTGATTATGCAAAAGGTGGAAGAGTTAAGTGATGGGCAAGTTAGATTAGCGGCTGGGACTTTGTATGGAGCCATTGAGAATTTATTGAAGTTAGGATTTATTATGCCTGTAAAGAGTGAGGATAAGAGAAGAAAGGTATATTTAATTACTGATAAGGGTAGAGAGATATTGCTTCTTGATTATAAGAGGATGCAGCATATTATAAAGATAACGGAAAGAAGTCTTGGGATGGGAGGTAGTGATACTGATGAAGAAATTTAAGATATTCGTGAATTTTGATAAGGAAGAAAAATGGTTGAATGAAATGGCTAGGAATGGATGGCAGTTGAAGGGGAAATCAACAAGATACAGATTTTGTAAAGGAGAGCCAGAGGATACGGTTATTAAGGTTGATTATAGAGTTTTTAATAAGAGGGATGCTTATGAAGATTATTTGATGTTGTTTAAAGATAGTGGTTGGGAACATATTTGTGGAAATCGTTCTTGTGGAGCTCAATATTTTAAGAGAATTGATGAAAGTAGTGATTCTGATATATTTTCTGATCTTTCATCAAAAGCTGGTAGATATAAAAGGTTATCTAATGTATGGATGTCTTTAGCAATGTGCTATTTGACTATTTTTATATCATTTTGCTTATCGAATACTATTGATATAAATGCACTTCTACACCCAAAGTTATTATATTATACACCAGGATTATGGGAGAGGTCGGGAGCAGCTTTTTGGAAAGCATTTCTTATTGAGACACCTATTGTACTATTAAGAGGTTTTATATGGTATTTAATTCCTGTTTTCTTTATAGCATTTGTTATTTTTGCATTATTATCGGAGAAAGAGTATAGAAAAATGAAAAAGGTTACTATAGCAAAATAAAATGTGAAAAATATTATAGTAAGAGTGGAACTTTTTACCAAGGACTTTCGTCTAACTAGGGATGGAAAAATTACGTAGTTATTTAAAATGTTAAGGAGGATATTTATGAGAAAAGTGTTGAAGAGAGTTATGGCAACCGTATTATGCATTTTAACGTTGTCACAAGGAATTTATGCTAATGAATTAGTTGCTGTGAAAGAAAAAGAAACGGATAGCAGCATATTGAAAGTGGATGAAATTGCAGAAATAGTAAAGAAAGAATTAAAAATAGGTAAAGAGTTTGAAGTAGAAGATTCAAGTTTGTCTACTGATGATTATTATCTTAAAAAAGTATGGAACTTAATATTTGAATCAGATGATAAGAATATTCAGGTTAGAGCTGATGCTGAAACAGGCAAAATCATCGAGTTTGAACATTGGGGTAGAAACGATGGTGAAGTTTTAAAATATACTAAGGACCAAGTCAAAAAAACAGCTGAAAAGTATATTGATGATAATTATGCTGATATAAAGAAGGAACTAGTTGAGATAGATGAAGATAAGTTCAATAGATATATTTCTTATTATGGAAGAGATAATTATGTATTTATTTATGCTAGAAAAATGAACAATGAAATATTCAAAGATAATTATATATCAATCTCAGTATCTGGAATAACTGGTGAAATCACTGGATTCAAGTTTGTTTGGGATGATAGTAAATACACTAAGAAAAATGGTGAGATCTCTGAAAAAGAGGCAAGAGCTATTTTTGAAAAAGAAGATGCACTGAAATTAAAATATATAAAAGTAAACAAAGAAGATGATAAAAATACTATATTAACTCTAAAACCTGTTTATTATTATGAGATGATGAATTCTGGTCTTCTTGATTCAGTATCAAAAAAATTCTACAATGTTGAAGACATATACTCATATAATGGAGATGAGATAGTTTATAATGGAGCAACAAAGAGCGAAAAGCAAGCTGATGGTCTAGATATGGGTAGAGAAATGATACCTGAAGAAGGTGCAATCTCTAGAGAACAAGCTCAAAAGACTATCTTAGAGAAAATATCAAAAATAACAGATACCAAGAATCTTGATATTAAACGTAGTAACTATCAAGGTTGGTATAATGGAATAAACGGTAAATTCTGGAATATGACTTTACAGAACGATGAAGATAACTTATATGTAAATGTAACATTAGATGCAGATTCTGGTAAGATATTAAGAATAAATTATAATAAACATTCTTACAGGAATGATGACTCAATCAATAGATTGAAATTAGAGTTAGCTTCTGGAGAATTGACAAAAGAAGATTTTGAAATGAAAGCAAAACTCATGTTAGCTGCAGGTGAAATAACAAAAGAGCAATATGACAATAGGTCAAAAGATATTGAAGAGAATGCTAAAATAGATACTGATGCTCTAAATAAAAAAGCGCAAAGTATTATGAGTGATATGTTCCCTAATATAGATAAGAAGGAATATTCTATTGATATAGAACCATCACAAGATGAAAAAGTAAAGGCATATGTAAAAGGTACAAGAGTAATTAATGATATTGAATATAGTAGAAATGGTTTTTCTATGGAATTTGATGTAGAGACTAAGGAAGTTGTAAGATTCTCATTTGACTGGTTCTACAATATAGAAGTTGAAGAACCAAAAACTATTATTGCTAAAGATAAAGCAAGTAAGATATTTTATGACCAAGTTGGTTTTGAGAAAGAGTTAATACAATTAAAAGATAAGGACAAAGAAGAAAAAGAAAATGTTTTATTACCATTAAAAGATTTAGCCCTAGTCTATAAATTGAAGCCATACAGATTCTCATATATTGATGTTGAAAATGGTAAATTATTAGATTATAGCGGAGAAGAATACAAAGATAATGATGAGGTGGAGTATTTTACAGATATAAAAGGTAATAAATATGAACAATCAATAAAACTTATGAACAAGATGGGATTCATAAGAGAAACTAACGATAAATTTTCACCTAATGCAACATTAACTAAAAAAGATGCAATCAAATGGATTGTTCTAACACTATCAAGACAATATGAGTATATACCAAGTGCTAAACGAAATTACTTTGGTAATGATGAAATCAGCTTCAAAGATATAGATGAAGATGATGAATATTATAGATATGTAGTTGATGCTGTAAGAATGAATATTATTGAAGATGGTAAGTACTTCAATAAAAATCATAAAGTAACTTTAATGGAAATGACAAAATGGATTATCAATGGTATGGGACAGAAAGATTTAGCTGAGTATACAGATATTTTTGCTAAAGAAGAAGGTGTAGCAAATGATGATCAAGGTTATATTGGATTAGCTAAATATTACAAACTAATTGAAAACACTGCTAATATCAAAAAAACTAAATCAAAAGCAGAGACAATTGATATTCTATATGATTTTATTGCTAATCTAGAAGAAAGTAATAAATAATTTTATGAGGGGAGTTAACTTAGGTTCATAAGACCTAAGGAAACTAAATATATAAAAAGAGAATAGACTTCATTTGGTCTATTCTCTTATATTATTTTTACGAAAGCTTATGGGGGAATATCCCGTAAGTTTTTTCATTTGTTTACTAAAGTAGTATTGGTCATTATATCCAATGACTTCTGATATCTCTTTAATGGTTAGGCTGCTAAATATGAGAAGTTGTTTAGCTTTCTTTATACGATACATATTAAGATATGTAATAATGCTTTTACCTGTATTGGACTTGAATATCTTGCTTATATAATCTTTACTTAGACCAATATAATTAGAGATTTCCTCAAGAGTCAATTTTTCATAATAATGGTGTTTGATATACTCAAGAATCAGGTTAGTAATATCTTTTTGAGTATTGATGGGTGGTTCCACATCTGGGCATATTTGTTCTAGGATACACTTGAAAAGTTGCAGCAAATAGATCTTGCAATCAAATTGCCAGTAAAAATGTTTTGACTTATAAGAATCGATTATTGACATATACAAGTGCTTTATTTTTTCAGGATTCTTGACTACTAGATAATCTGGGAACTCCAAACCATTGGATAATATGATATTAGGTCTGATTAAATAATCATCTGGCAGGCGATCGCTAAATAACAAATGACTTTTTTCAGTAAGATATTTATTAATGTGCTGATCTCCATCAAAATAGATGAAGTCAAAATGAATCCAATATATTTCAGGAGTTTGTTTTTTATCAAACCATAATCTAGTAGGGGTATTAGGTTTTACCAATACGAGGGTGCCTTTTTTTATATGTTTGTAATTACCTTTGATAGTCATATAGGCTTCGCCTTTATTACAGTAAAACATCTCATAATCGTAGATTTTACGCTCATGATCTGGCCAATTATCTTTTTGGAAACCAGCTTGTCGCACAAGTGGATTTATGTCATTCAAATCAACAATTATAGTCTTATCCATACCTATCACCTTTCTTATGAGATATCCTATTATTATAGCATAATCAATCTAGATATTTAAGAGAATTACAAGATTAGTCATAAAAATTAGAGTTACCTGTTTTTACCTTTTGAAGAACAACGGAATAGTACAAAAAATAATTGGATTATCTATTTTATAATTTCTACAAGACATTATAATGAGTATTAATAACTTATAAATTCAAGGAGTGGTTGTATGGCTATATTTGAAATAAAAAACAAAGAGTTTCATTATAATGGGGAACCTATAAGAATCATATCAGGAGCGATTCATTATTTTAGAACAGTGCCTGAATATTGGGAAGATCGATTGAAGAAGTTGAAGGCTTGTGGATTCAATACGGTTGAGACATATGTGGCTTGGAATATTCATGAACCAAAAGAAGGAGAATTCAATTTTGAAGGTATAGCAGATATAACAAGATTTGTAAAAACAGCTGAAGAATTAGGGCTAATGGTAATAATTCGTCCAGGACCTTATATCTGTGCAGAATGGGAATTAGGTGGGTTGCCTAGTTGGTTATTAAAATATACTGACATAGAATTAAGATGCTATAACAGAACATATCTTGATAAAGTGGATTCTTTTTATAACAAACTTCTACCATTATTGAAACCATTGTTATGCACTAATGGTGGTCCAATAATAGCTTTTCAGATAGAAAATGAATATGGAAGTTACGGTAACGATAAAAAATATTTGAATTATCTAAGAGAAGGTCTGATAAATAGAGGTATTGATGTAATGCTGTTCACCTCAGATGGACCTACGGATATAATGCTTCAAGGAGGAACATTGCCTGAAATCTATAAGACTGCAAATTTTGGTTCTCGTCCAGAAGAAGCTTTTGATAAGCTGAAAGAATATGAGAAAAAAGGTCCAATGATGTGTATGGAATTCTGGAATGGCTGGTTTGACCATTGGGGTAGTGAACATCATACAAGAGAGCCACAAGATGTAGCTAAAGATCTTGATTCAATGCTAGGGATGAATGGAAATGTCAATTTCTATATGTTCCATGGTGGAACTAATTTTGGATTCTATAATGGTGCTAATTATGACAAGGGAAAACTATTACCAACTACAACAAGTTACGATTATGATGCTCTGTTGACTGAAGCAGGAGATATGACAGAAAAATATTATGCTGTTAAAAATACCATAGCTTCTTATTTTAATATCCCTGATGATTTAGAAGTTGAAAACACTAAGAAGATAGCTTATGGAAAAGTAAAGATGGAGGAGCAAGCTGAGTTATTTGAACACTTGAATATATTATCTAACCCTGTTGAGAATGCAGCTCCATTACCAATGGAAAAACTGGATCAAAATTATGGTTTCACATTATATAGAACAAAAGTGACTGGTCCAAAAGGTAATGTAAAACTAACAATCAATAAATGCAATGATAGAGGTATCATTTATCTGGATGGGAAGTTCCAAGGTATCATTGATAGAACTGAGCAAGGTGATAAAAAGCTGGATATTATCATTGATAAAGAGGAAATGGTATTAGATATACTTGTAGAAAATCTGGGAAGAGTAAACTATGGTACTCTTCTAGGTGAATACAATGGTATAACTGAAAATGTACTCCTTGATTACCAACAGCAATTTGGTTGGGTCATGTATCCAATAGAGCTTAATAATATTGATGGTATACAGTATAGTAATATTAAAGAACAAACTACTCCATGTTTTTATAGAGGTTCATTTAATATAGATGAGATAGCGGATACTTTCATATTAATGGATAAATGGAAAAAGGGTGTAGTCTACATTAATGGATTCAACTTAGGCAGATATTGGGAAAAAGCACCACAGAGAACATTATATGTACCAGGACCATTACTAAGAATGGGTAAGAATGAAGTTGTAATATTTGAATTGCATGGACATGATGGTGATGATGTAACATTGACTGATAGACCAAAATTTGATTAGTTTTAACTAGTTTATAGTGTATTTTCTTAAGTATAAAAGATTACTTTGTTTCGTATGGACAAAGTAATCTTTTTATTAACTGATTTGATTATATCTATTGAGAATATTGATAATTATTGGTATAATAAAGTTGGTGCTGTAAAATAAAAAAGGTAATAAGTACTAAATTAATTGCTGAAAATAGGTATAATTCACTAAAGGAATCTATTGCAACGTTGTTTGGTGATTAAATTTTATATAGTTTAAGTATTAAAAATATAAAATAATTAATAATTTCATAGAAAAAGTTTGAATTATATTTTAAGTATAAAAGGATATGTAGATTAAGACAGTACTTGACAAATCATGGTAACTAATGAGAAAATAGCTATACATAGTCTTTAATTGATAGGATAACGTAATATTTACTACAAGGGAGTGGCACTATGTACAAGATGGATAACTGTAACGATGATTTGTATCAATACTTGTTTGATAAATATTATAGACTTGTTTATACAACTGCATATAGAATCGTAAAGAATAAGGAAGACTGTGAGGAAATAACTCAAGACGCTTTTAGCATTGGCTTTAAGAATATGAACAAAATTAAGAATTTTGACCATTTTAGAAATTATATATTAAAAGCTGCTTATAATCTAGCAATTACAAGAGCTAAGAAAAACACTGCTCGTAACAATCTATTTCCTACAACCATCAATGAGGAAATTAGTAGCGATAAAGATACTATAGGAGAGGCTTTTGAAGATATTTACGTAGAACAAATCATGGACAAGTTACCTCATGTTGACAGAGAGGTAATGTTGTTAAGCATTCAGGGGTATAAAGTTAGGGAAATTGCTCAACTATTAAGCATATCTGTACCAAATGCAAAAGTCAAATTGCATAGGACAAGAAAATTACTAATGCAGAATATGAAGGGGGAGTTAATTTATGAGAAACAACAACAACAGCAACAAAAACAAAGCGTATAGTGAATTAGATGAAAAATTAAAGATTCATCTAGAAAACAGTATGAATGATGTACATATTGATGAGGATGCAAAAAATAAAATCTGGAATAATCTAAGTAAGGAAATACATGAAGAACAATTAAAAAAGAAATTTAGGGTTAGAAGAACTTATAAAGCTGTAGTTACAGCTTGTATAGTGATAGTAGCATTGGTCTCAGTTGATTTATCTAGTAACGCAAGTTTATTCAAAAGGTTACTAACTAGTGTAAGTGGTAATACAATCCAATTCCATTCAAGGGATTCTAAACCTTATGAAGAAAACAGAGATCCAGAGTTGGATGCTAAGGTAGCGGAGATTAATGAGAAGAACGGTAGTGAATTTATTTCACCTGTATTACCTGACAATTATACTCTTCATAACGTAAATGATACTGTGAATTTGTTAGTAATAACTTTGGTAGACAATAATAACAATCAAATATTAATTAAACAGAAAGATGCAAGATTGAGTGAAACAGGTACAATAGCCAATTATAATTCACTTCAATTTAATAAAAAAACCGTTAATAAAAATGGTATTGAGTATACTATGCTAAACAGTGATAATTTAAATATAGGTATTTTTGTTAAGGGAGATATTGAATTCGAAATAATTGGAATGGATTATTCTATAGTTTTTGAAACTGCATTATCTTTATAATATTCTAGAAAGGGATGAATTTAATTCACCCCTTTTTAATTTTATATTATTTAGCTGTAACTTCAGGTGAGGTAATTATTTTAACATAAGTTTCACCATCAACTTCGGCATAATGATAAGTTTTTACTCTGTATTTAGCTCCAACTGTTTGAGATGAATAAGTAGGATACTTACTAATACTACTAGTATTATATGAAGTATAAGAATAAGTTTTTATTGTTGACCAAGAACCATTTTTATTTTCTTGTAAGTTAATTTGTAACTCTAATTTATCACATGTTTGATTAGAAAATGTATTGCTATCAATTACTAGATAACCACTTGAAGAACTTATACTATCAGTACAATAAGATAATGGGTCATCTACGGAATCTAATGTAGCTCTAAGTAATGTATTACCAATTCTTGATTCTTCCACTATCATGCGATCCCCTTGTGCATTAACTCCTACTGATAATACTGATGTTAATAAAACCGTTAATAATAATAATTTAATCTTTCTCATTTGTAATCATTCCTTTTCTTATTTTTATTTTATTTTTTTTTATCATAAAAACGTCTACATTTATATAAGGGCAAAAAGTCCTAAAAGGTTACAAAAATATTTAAAAAAATTCTTTTTCTATGTAATTAGTAAATTGTATGCTACAAATAAAAGAGTCGATTATTGTTGAATCTATGCCTGTTTTCAAGTAATAAGAAATGATTTATAAAAGTTTAAGTTTAATAATTGATAATTTTTGTATTAATTTTCCTATATATACATATAGGGTATATTATAAATCAATTAATACTATAAATCAACAATGATTATATAATAATTGTAATATTGTCACAATATTATATTGTTGTTATTTTGAGAAAGAGGTATAACATGTATGGAATTAATATAATCAAGAATTAATATATGTGTTAATAGGAGTCTGAATAGGAAACAGGTAATAGTACCTATTTCTAAAATCTGTCATGAAATTTTTTTGTTCATTGACTCTAATATTGATTTATTATCAAAATGGTTAGGATCTTTCTTTCTTAATTCAAGTTCATCTAATATCATTGAATAAACATTTTCAGTGATAAAATATTTTTTAGTGATGATATAATAAACGATAATTGCCATTATCAATGGAACAATAGCAATTCCTATACGTAAAATCAATAGCATATTATCAGTGGCAGTAGCAATTATAGCATTAGCTTCTTGACTTCTCATACTTTCTGAAATTCCCACTGATGACTCAAGATCTGAAATCTTTCTTGAAAGACCATAAATACCACTTGATATTAAAACAATGGTTACAATAGCTTGCTGAACAGCTCCAGAAATCTTTGCAGTCAAAGGTCTTAATGAAAATGATACCGATTCATTTCTCTCACCAGTTAAGTATTCATCATATTCTATAGTATTTGAAAATTGAACTAAGATAACTAAATAGATTAATCCGTATCCACCAAAAATAAGTACTCCACCAATACAAAAAGTTATAATACTATGAGGAAGAATAGGAATGTAACCTGTCAAGAAAAATACTATATATCCAATGATACTTAACCTAAAAGCATATTTTACAATTTGCATCCGATTGAATTTTTTAGTCAGTATAGGGTAAAGAGCTGTAGAAATCAAAGAGATAAGAGCATAGACTGCAATAAAGATAGTCATGTTCTTGCCATCATATCCAAATTCAAAGTAGAACATATTTATTCCAAGAGCATTAATAATTGATTGCAATAAATAATGAAAGAATAGGGCAATAGTTATCCATAATAATTGATCATTGCTTTTAATCATCTTGAACATCTTAGAAAAGGATACTTTTGGTTTATCATTCAATACTCTTTCGGGTTTTTCTTTTACAAATAATACACAAATGATTTGACATACAATGAATAGAAGACCAACAAAGATAGCAATATTTCTATAAGCTGTAACCATATTTCCAGTAGTTAGGATAGGAACCAATCCACCAACAAAAAAAGCACCAACGTTTGCAAAGAGTGCAACTAGAGTTGTAAGCTGGTCTCTAGTTCTTGGCTGACTTGATAAAGAGGGTAACATGGACCAGTAGGCAATATCATTCATGGTGAATGTCATGCCCCATAGTAAATAAGCGATTCCGAAGAAACATACAAAACCCCAACCCTCAGGTCTAATCATGAATAGAGACATTATAATGAATCCATTAATTATAGCTCCTATAAATATCCAAGGTTTGAATTTTCCCCACTTCGTATGAGTATTTTCTATTATCATACCCATTAGTGGGTCATTGACACCGTCCCATATCCTGCATAGAACGATTATGATTGTCAGAGCACTAAATTGGGCAACACTAAGCCCCATAGTAAACTGTATGTAGGTTAATAAAAATAATGAGACTAAATTAAAAGCTGCATCCCGTCCAATACCTGTTGAAGAAAACACCCATTTTGAAACACTATCAACATCACAAACATAATTTGCTGTACCTAGATTTTTCATAGTATTCCCCCAAGAAATTTATTTTTTAACCTATGATTAATTACAAAAAGCAAAAGTTGACTCCTTTCAAATGGTATATTTTGTGTGTTAATTCAATGATTTTTACCTTTTGTTGATTAATCTACCTATACAAAAATTATAGCAGATAACAATGTTTTGTCAAATTGTGCATATAACCCATTTTAGTTAAATAATTTAATTCAATAACTAATATTAATTAAGATATTATGCAATATGTACCTTAGTAATGAAATAAAAAAATATGTATTAATATTACAAAGATTAGATAATAATTATTTATATTACTAGTTCTTTGTTTTGTTATTAATACATATTTATAAAAAGGTATAAATGACAGTTGTGTTATTATTCTTCTATCTCTAGTGATTTTATACCATATTCTAATTTATCACTTAAGCTTATTAATTTATCCCTGATACGTAATCCTTCATCACCAGCTTGAACAATTGGTTGATAATTATTATATTTTGTATCGCCAGATAATCTAAAGGGTACTATAGAAAGTCTGATATCTATTATTTCTTTATCATCCAAATCTATTTGTTGTCTTAATAATATTGTATCAACGTCTTTATGTTTTGCGTCGTATAATATTTCATTTCCACCAAAAACAAAATTTCCAAGACTATAGGCTATATATTTACCATTGTATAACTCAATTCCTTGTAAAATGTGAGGGTGATGACCTATGACCATATCAGCTCCACAGTCAATTGCAAAATGTCCTAATTTTTTTTGATACTCTGTAGGCATATTATTGTACTCGATTCCCCAATGGAAAGAACATACAATTACATCAGCACCATCCTGATTGGCTTTCAATATATCTTTTTTTACCTTATCAAATATATCTTCTGGCTCATCCTTGACCATATGTCCTATGAAGGCTATTTTGATGCTATCAATATTTTTAATATGGACATATTCATTTCCAGATACTCCTATACCTGCATCATTCATATTCTTGATCGTATCAGCATAGCCTTCTTCTAAATAATCATAGCTATGGTTGTTTGCTATATTTACAACCTCAATACTAGATGAGGTTAGAAAATTAGTATATTCTTTTGGTCCTTTGAATCTCCATTTTTTATTAGCAAGTTTTGTTGCATCTGTTAATGTTCCTTCAAAATTGATTAATGTTATATCATCTGATTTAATCCATTTAAAAGCATTTTTGAAAGGATATTCATAATCGTTATTATTAGCAGCTAGTACATCTTCAAATGATTTTCCTTTTGTAACTTCCGGAAAACTACCTAGAGTACAATCTCCTATAGTAGTAATGGTTATTGTTTTTCTATGGTGATTTATTATATCTGAATCCAATTCATCATCAGTACTAGACTTATCATCATTTTCCGCTTTATCAGTTGTTTCTGTGTCAGTACTTGTAGTATTGGCATTATCATCACTTGTTTCCTTATCAATAATGGGATTATCCTCTTCAGATTTTAGATTACTGCATCCTCCAATCATAAGTATAAAACAGCTGATAGCTAAAATAGTAACCATGAAATTTTTTATTGTTTTTATCATATGTGCACCCACCTATTTATTTATTTTCGTAGTCTCAATGTTTAAAAATTATAGTATTTTAATAATATTATAAGCTTTTACCTTAATAAATTCAATTGGTCTTTATTTTATAATTTTAGTCTATATATGTGAATTTATTACTATAAGGTAATAACTCAACTTTCCCAGTATAATTCGTAATCAAATCCTTGATATACTAGATTGTGAAGAGATAAGTTAGTTGAAATTATATAATGTATATAGATATTTGAATAGGACAAATGGTAAGATTTATTAATTATATGGCATGATATTATTATCCTATTTTTTTTAATATGTAGTTGAGTGTATAATAATACTCTAAATTATGAAAATGGAGGAAAAAGAATGAATTATGTCAACAAAAGGGTAGTTGTGTTATTTTTAGCAATATTTATGTTAATATATCCAATGAAGGGTGTATATGCATCAAATAACGAAAATACAGCAACAAAAGAAAATGAAGACAAGTATTATATGTCCTATTTAAACACATTGAGCCACAAAGAACTTATTGAGGTATTGGAGACAATTAAATGGAGTGATATGCCTGAATTATTCGAGTTCAATGAAGATATCCATGAATTCTATAAAGATAAAGAACGTGTACAAGCTGTTATTGATGCACTTAAAGAAAAAGGTGCTTCTTATACAGCTTCAGATATGAAGGGTATCAGAACATTAGTAGAGGTACTGAGATCAGGAACATATGTTGCATATTATAATGCTAAAGATGACTTGAAGTATCTGAATGAAGAGGATTTTGACAATGATTGTATATCTGCTATGCTAGCAATACAAGCAAATGAAAATTTTGGTTTAGGTACTAGTGTACAGAATGAAATTATAGTAGCATTAGGAAAGCTGATATCAAACACATCATGTAATACAGAGCTTGTTAATAATTCAGTTAAGGTAATAGATCAGTATAATAACAATGTAAAAGATTACATGAATGACCGTTCAAAAACTACAGCATTGCATGAGCTTATGAATGGTATTTTGAAAGCTATTAAGAGAGATGTTAGATTAGAAAGAGATATCAAGAAAACTGAATGGTATGGGAATATTGACGATTACATTAATTCCTTTAAGAAAATTGCTTTACTGGAGGATATAGATGAGAATAGTACTTGGTTAGTTAATAACTGTATTTACCAAATAGCTGAGTATGGTAGATTTCATAGTGATTCCAGGGTAAATTTGAAGATTCTAACTGATGCAATGAATATTTATCCAGATTTAAGTGAACCGTATTTAGTTGCAGCGAAAGGTATATCAAATAATTATGGAAGTAAAGATTACAACGATAAAACTGTAGATTATAATAAGGTCAAAGAAGATGGTATAGATCATTATCTGCCAAATACGTATACATTTGATGATGGTAAGATGATTATAAAAGCAGGAGATAAAGTTACTGAGGAAAAAATAAAAAGACTTTATTGGGCTTCAAAGGAAGTCAAGGCTCAATTCTTCAGGGTATCGGGAAGCGATGAAGCTCTTGAACCTGGGAATGCTGATGATATTTTGACGATAGTAATATATAATAGTCCTAGAGAATATAAGGTGAATTGGGATCTGTATGGATATAGTACTGATAATGGTGGTATCTATATTGAAAACATAGGAACATTTTTCACATATGAAAGAACACCTCAAGAGAGCATTTATAGCTTAGAGGAGCTTTTCCGTCATGAATTCACACATTATCTACAAGCACGTTATATTGTACCTGGTTTATTCAACCAGACTGAAATGCATAAAAAAGACAGATTGACTTGGTTTAGTGAAGGTGGAGCAGAATTTTTTGCTGGTTCAACTCGTACTTCCAGTGTACTTCCAAGGAAGTCAATGATAAGGGGATTGCCTCAAGAGCCATCTGGAAGATATTCAGTATCCAAAACTCTTCATTCAAGATATGGATCATTTGAATTTTACAGCTATGCATTTATGTTTGATAGCTATATATACGGTAATAGCTTTGAAACCTTTGTCAATTTGAATGAATATATTAAAAATAGTGACGTAGAGGGATATGATAAGTATATTGAGTCATTGAGTAATAATGATGAATTAAATAATAATTATCAAGAATACATGCAGGAGTTAACTGACAGTTACGATGACTTGACTACACCATTAGTATCTGATGATTATTTGAATGAATATGAATATAAAGATATTGAGAGTATACAAAAGGATATCAAGGACTCAACTGGCTTAATTGATATCAAGGTAGAAGAAAATTCTTCACAGTTTTTTGATTCATTCACAGTAAAAGGTTCATTTATAGGGGATAAATCAATTGATGAATGTAATGATTGGCAAGCAATGGATAAAAAAGCCAATGATATGCTAAATCAAATAGCAGAAAATAATAATTGGGAAGGATACAAGACACTTACATGTTATTTTACAAACTATAGAGTTAATTCATCTAATAATGTGGAATATGATATAGTATTTTATGGCAAACAAGGAGATAAGGATTTTATTCCTAATATATTACCAATAGCTGTATTTGAATGCCCTGACAGAATTGTAGAGGATACAATAATTGATTTTGACAGTACTTCTTCCTTAGATGCGGATGGTAAAATAGTAGCTTACGAGTGGGATTTCGGAGATGGAGAAACAAGTGAAGAAGTTAATCCATCACATAAATATAAAATACCTGGACAATATACTGTAACCTTAAAGATAATGGATGATAGAAGAGGTAAAGCTTCTATAATTAAAAAAATTGAAGTTCAGGAATTGAAAAATGGGGAAATAGAAGAAACTGAGTATAATAACATTCCAGAGAATGCTACTGAGATTTCAGCTTCATATGTAAAGATGAATGGTAAATTAGGTGATAGAGATTTAATAGATGTATTTTATTTTGATGCAGCAGAAAGTGGAGAAATAGATATTGTATTCAATAATTCAAGTAAGGATAAGCTGTTTTGGGTGTTGTCTCATGAATCAAATAAAGATTCAAGAATAGGTTGTGGTACGATTTATGAATCAGCTTTAGAGAATGTGAACATAGAAAAATCAGGACGCTACAACTTGACAATCTATAAGTCAACAAGAGATGATTCACTATATAACTTCAAGATTAAAGGAAGTATTTTAGCTGATAAGGAAGATAAAAAAGACAACTTCATGGAGATTGAAGAAAATAACACTTATGATACTGCAAATGAGATAAGTAACCTAGATACAACAATAGAAGCTTCAATGGGCGGAAGAGATAATCAGGACATATTCTCTATTGATGTTAAACAAGCTGGTACTATATCTTTTGATGTAGTTAATAAAGGAGACAAACCTATTAATTGGGTGTTATTCAAAGAAGGAAATTTTGAAGAATATATCTATGGTGAAAAAATATTTGATGAAGGGTCAAAAGAAATATATATTGATGAGCCAGATAAATATTATATTCACGTGTATAAAGTGACTGATGAAATTGGTGACTATACAGTAAAAATAAAAACTGATGATGCCTCTGAATCTGTATCTGAAAATATGGGATACTAATTGTTAAAAATACTTTTTTCATATCTCATATAATTAATTGGAGAAAACAGTTTTCTTGAATATTATAAAAAGGTTAATGAAATAATAAAAATGAGGTATGTAAGAGATTATCATCCATACATATCAATAAAATAGATGAAGGAGACATTAAAATGGAACATAAACAAGATGACAGAAGAGATAATGTAGATAGAATTCAATATAATATTGATAAAACGGTTCAAAATATTCATTTGGCCAATGAAATGATTGAAGAGACAGATGACGAGAAAATGAAGAAAACACTAGAAGAGAAAAACAATAGAAGAGAAGAATCATTGAACAGTATGAGAAATGAAATAGAGGATGAAGCAAGAGATAAGAAAGATGGATATAGATAAAAATTGTTAGATGACCCCCTCGTGGGGTCTTTTTTTCTTAGGAAAGTTGCTTGAATTTTACATAATAAAAATTTGTTCTTGCTATTATTATTATTAATGTTATAATAAAAAAGAAAAAACAACAATAAAAAAGGGTGGGAATAGGTGGTTTTATGTTAGCAATTGATAGAAGAAAAACAATATTAGAGATAATTAATAAAGAAGAAAGCGTAAAAGTATTAGATCTCAGCAAACAATTTAATGTTACTCTTGAGACAATACGAAGAGATCTTGAAAAACTAGAAAATGAAGGCTACATAACAAGAAGTTATGGTGGAGCTGTACTTAATAAAAGCACTAATGAAGACATATCCATTAACATAAGAGAAGCAACTAACAAAGAAGACAAAAACCTAATAGGAAAAGCAGTGGCTGATTTAATTCAAGATGGAGATACCATTATGATGGATTCCAGTACAACTGCTTTATACGTTGCAAAATACCTAAAAGGAAAAAAAATTACCATAATAACTAATGCATTGAAAATACCAATGGTTTTAGCAGGTGATTCCAACATTCAAGTCATTTCAACAGGTGGAACACTAAAAAGTACTTCCTTATCGTTTGTAGGACACTGGGCAGAATCAGCCATTGAGAAATACTATGTGAATAAAACAATAATCAGCTGTAAAGCAATTAACATTGAACATGGAATCATGGAACCCCATCAATTGGAAACAGAAGTAAAGAAAAAGATGATAAAAACTTCTGAACAGGTGATATTGGCTGTTGATAGCAGTAAATTTGATAAAAAATCATTTATCAAAGCTTATAATCTGGATAAATTAGATATTATTGTCACTGACAAAGAATTATCCAATAAATGGGTTGAGACTTTACATGATAATAAGGTAGATGTAATAAAAGTAGGTGAAGGGATAGCGTAATAATCACTTATCTACTTCAAATATAACAAAACAAATAAAAACCAACAAGAAAACAGTGCAAATATACAAATTTTGTGCTGTTTTTTTGTTGCAAAGATACTTGACTAATGTTGGTTGTTCTGTTATTATTATATTAAACAAAGATAATAAAAGAAAAACAAACAAGAACAAAGAAGTTTTGAATATATTATTAGGAGGATTAATATGATAGGTGAATACGATGTAAAGAAACAAATATGTGAAATTGGTAGGAGAATCTATGATAGAGGTATGGTTGCAGCTAATGACGGTAATATTAGTGTAAAAATATCTGACAATGAATTTTTATGTACACCAACTGGAGTAAGCAAAGGTTTTATGACTCCAGATATGATTTGTAAAGTAGATATCAACGGAAATGTTTTACAAGCAAACAAAGGATTAAAGCCATCATCAGAAATAAAGATGCACTTAAGAGTATATAAGCAAAGACCAGATGTAAAATCTGTTGTTCATGCTCATCCAATCTATGCAACAAGTTTTGCTATAGCTGGTATACCACTTACTCAACCAATCATGCCAGAAGCGGTTATATCATTAGGTTGTGTACCAATCGCTGAATATGGAACACCTTCAACTGATGAAATTCCAGATGCAGTTGAAAAATACTTGGAAAATTATGATGCAGTATTATTAGAGAATCATGGTGCGTTAAGTTATGGAGATAGTCTAATGACTGCTTATTTCAAAATGGAATCATTAGAGTTCTATGCTCAATTACTATATACATCAAAGCAACTTGGTGGACCACAAGAATTATCAGATTCACAAGTTCAAACATTATATGATCTAAGAAGCAAGTTCAATTTATCAGGAAGACATCCTGCTAATCTTTGTAAAGCAGATGGAAGCAGCTGTAGTGCAGCTAAAGACAATGCACAAGTAAGTGATAACGATGTAAGTGCAATCGTTGCTGAAGTAACTAAGAGAGTTATCGAGCAATTAAAATAATATTTCTCTTGAGGAGAGATTAAGTATGAAGCGTTCAAAAAGATTTGAAATACTTGACAAAAGACCTATTAATCAAGACGGATATATCAATGAATGGCCAGAAAAAGGATTTATTGCTATGAATAGTCCTCTTGACCCAAAACCATCTGTTGAGGTTAGAAGTAATACTATAACCAGGATGGATGGAAAATCAAGAGAAGAATTCGACTTCATTGACCAGTTTATTGCAGACTACGCAATTGATATAGAGCTGACAGAAGAAATGATGGCAATGGATTCCTTGGATATAGCTAGGAAATTAGTTGATATACATATAAAAAGGGAAGAAATCATAAAAATCATCTCAGGTTTAACTCCTGCCAAGATCTGTGAAGTAGTTGGACATCTTAATGTAGTAGAGATGATGATGGCAATGCAGAAGATGAGAGCAAGAAAGTTACCTGCAAACCAAGCGCATATAACCAATCTCAAAGATAATCCTGTACAGATAGCGGCTGATGCGGCAGAAGGAGCACTTAGAGGATTCGCAGAAGAAGAGACAACAGTAGCAGTAGCCAGATATGCACCTTTTAATGCAATAGCATTATTGATTGGTGCCCAAGTAGGCAGGAAAGGTGTACTGACCCAATGTGCTGTTGAAGAGGCTATCGAACTTGATCTTGGGATAAGAGGATTAACTACTTATGCTGAAACCATATCGGTATACGGAACAGAATCCGTATTTATTGATGGTGATGATACTCCTTATTCAAAAGCGTTTTTAGCATCCGCTTATGCATCAAGAGGATTGAAAATGAGATTTACCTCTGGTACTGGTTCAGAAGTGTTGATGGGTAATGCAGAAAGCAAATCAATGCTTTATCTTGAAACAAGATGTATTCTAGTTACAAAAGGTGCTGGTGTTCAAGGATTACAAAACGGTTCTGTTAGTTGTATTGGTATTCCAGCGTCTGTACCATCAGGAATTAGGGCTGTACTTGCTGAGAACTTGATTGCTGCAATGCTTGATTTAGAAGTAGCTTCTTCTAATGACCAAAGTTTTACTCACTCTGACCAAAGAAGAACAGCAAGAACAATGATGCAATTCCTACCTGGAACTGATTTTATATTCTCAGGTTATAGTGGAACACCTAATTACGATAATATGTTTGCTGGTTCCAATTTCGATGCAGAGGATTTTGATGATTATAATGTACTTCAAAGAGATCTGAAAATTGATGGTGGACTTAGACCAGTAAAAGAAGAAGATGTTGTTGATACAAGAAGAAAAGCTGCAAAAGCTTTACAAGGTGTGTTTAGGGAGCTGAATCTTCCTAACATCAGTGATGAAGAAGTGGAAGCGGCGGCTTATGCTCATGGTAGTAAAGATATGCCTGAGAGAGACATATTAGCTGACCTTGCCGCTATTGATGATATGATGAACAAAGGTATAACAGGACTAGATATTGTTAAAGCACTGCATAACGCCTCATATATAGATGTAGCCGACAGCTTATTAAATATGTTGAAACAGAGGATAACAGGTGATTACTTACACACCTCTGCAATATTGGATGATGAATTCAATGTTATAAGTGCTGTCAATATGGAAAATGATTATATGGGTCCTGGTACTGGATATAGAGTATCAGGTAAAAGATGGCAAGAAATAAAGGATATTCCACATATTATTAATCTTGATGATCTATAAAGGTGGTGAAATAGTGGAATTAACTAATGAGCTTATTGAACAGATTACCAGATTAGTTGTAAAAGAACTTAACAAAAAAGCGCCTATAATAAATAAAGATGATTCAGATAACAAGCAATATGATTCTATTTTTCGGGATATACAGAAATCAAAGCGTGGAATGAATAGAAAAGAAGTGGTAATAGGTATTGGACCCGCTTTTGGAAATGTAATAAAGAAGACCATCAATGACTTGGAACATGTAAAAGTCATTAAGGAAATAATGGCTGGGATTGAAGAAGAAGGAATGTTACCTAGAGTAATTAGAGTTAATAAGACTTCAGATGTAGCTTTCATAGGTAAAGAGGCAGCTAATATGTCTGGATCAGGAGTATCAATAGGTATTCAATCAAAAGGAACAGCCATAATACACCAAAGAGACCTATATCCCCTTACTAATTTAGAATTATTCCCACAAGCACCACTTTTAACTTTGGATATATATAGGCAGATAGGAAAAAATGCTGCAAGATATGCAAAAGGAGTACAGGTCAAACCTATTGAAAGTAAGAATGATTTTACTGTACGTGCAAAGTATCAGGTAAAAGCGGCATTAATGCATACTAGAGAAACTGAATTTGTAGTAACTGCTAAAAACTCAGTGGATATTGGGTTGATCTAAAAGTTCTGTGATGGGGAAAGGAATGAAAGTCATGGTAAAATACCCCTTGCCTAAGGATAAAGTAAGAAGTTATACAGGTAAAAAATTGGATAGTATCAATATGGAAAGTGTTCTAGATGGGACTGTTACACCAGAAGATATAAAGATATCTAAAGAAACCTTGAAGATGCAAGGTGAAATAGCTTATAGTTCCGGGAAAAAACAACTTCAGCAGAACTTCAATAGAGCCAGTGAGCTGACTAAGGTTGAGGATGAGTTGATACTTGAAATATATGATAAGTTAAGACCTAATAGGGCTACGAAAAATGAATTGTTAGACTATGCAAATACTCTGGAAAATAAATATTCGGCTGTGATGTGTGCTGATTTTATTAGGGATGCGGTTAAGGTTTATGAGCGTAGAGGGATATTGAAAAAAGGTTAGATGGATTCATGGATAAGGGTCAGGGTAAAGTGTTACAATCACTTGCCTTACTCTGGGAAGCAATCGGTCTGCGTGATTGTAACACTTTACCCTTCGTCGGTATTGCAAGAAGAAGCTTTATGAGAAATATATTAACATTAATAACATTAATGAATAGGTGATTTTGATGAAGTATATTGCGGGGGTTGATATTGGTAATTCAACTACTGAAGTGTGTATTGGTTTGATAAATGATAGAGGGATGCTTAAGTTCTTAGCTAGTGCTAATGTAGAGACTACAGGTACTAAGGGCACTCCTAGTAATGTGGAGGGAATTAAGAATGCTTTGGTTATAGCTATGGATAGGGTGCATAAAAAGATGGGTGACCTGTCAGTTATAAGAATTAATGAAGCGGCTCCAGTTATCGGCGATACTGCTATGGAAACAATTACAGAAACAATTATCACAGAGTCAACTATGATAGGTCATAATCCTGATACACCAGCAGGTGCAGGGATAGGAACAGGGTATATTTATCCTGTGGAAGAGATTGATAAGTTGCCACATAATAGGTCATATATATGTTTGATATCAAATGATATGGGGTATGAGCAGGCGGCTGAGAAGATAAATAGATTGATGGAAGTTTATGAAATAAGTGCAGTTGTAGTTCAGGAAGATGAAGCGGTACTTATTTATAATAGATTGAATAAGAAGATTCCAATAGTGGATGAAGTAAAGTACATTGATAAGATTGAGATAGGTATGAAAGCCGCTGTGGAGGTGGCACCTGAGGGACATACCATTACTAGTTTATCCAATCCTTATGGTATAGCTTCAATATTTCAGTTAAGTGCTGAAGAAACGAGACATGTTGTTCCTATTGCCAAGAGCTTTGTTGGAAGCAGGTCAGCTATTTTTATTAGAACACCGAAAGGGTCTGTAAAGGAGCAATCTATAAAAGCTGGTGAGTTGACTATACATGGTGAGGAATCAGAAGAAAAAGTCAAAGTGGATTTAGGTGCTGATGAGATAATGAAGTCTTGTAATAAGGCGGCACCAATTGTTGATATAGATGGAGAATCAGGTACTAATATAGGAATTATGATAGATGGAATCAAGAAGAATATGCATGAGTTAACAGGTCAAGAAGGTACTGTTAAGATACAGGATATTCTAGCGGTGGATACGTTGATTCCAGTAGATGTCAAAGGTGCTTTGGCTGGAGAAGTTTCTATGGAAAATGCTGTAGGGATTGCGGCTATGGTTAAGACAGAACATCTGCCTATGGAAAAGATAGCTCGTAGATTACAGGATGAAACAGGTGTATACGTTAAGATAGCTGGTGTTGAAGCTGTTATGGCATCATTAGGTGCATGGACTACTCCCGGTACTGAATTACCTTTAGCTATTCTTGATCTTGGCGGAGGTTCAACAGATGCAGCTATATTAGATGAAAATGGACTAGTAAAATCTGTGCATCTTGCAGGAGCAGGACAGTTGATTACTCTATTGATTAATACTGAATTAGGACTTAATGATCTGGCTTTATGTGAACATATTAAAAGGAATCCTCTTGCAAAAGTAGAGAGTTTATTTCATATAAGGATGGAAAACAAGGAAATCAAGTTTTTTGATAAACCATTGTCTCCAAAGTTGTTTGGAAAAGTAGTGGTAATGGATGAAGAAAAGATGATTCCTATAAATAGTAGTATAACCATGGAAAAGATTGTGGATATCAGAAAATCAATAAAGAAAAAAGTATTTGTACAGAATGCAGTACGTGCATTGACTCAGATAGCACCTGATAATCAAATTAGAAATATACCTAATATAGTTTTGGTTGGAGGAAGTGCATTGGATTTTGAGATACCTGATCTGATTCTTAATGAATTATCCAAATATAAGATTGTTTCAGGTAGAGGAAATATCAGAAATTGCGAAGGACCAAGAAATGCAGTGGCTACAGGGTTGTTGATGTCCTATAAAGGTCAGGGTAAAGTGTTATAATCACTTGCCTTACTCTGAGAAGCGATCGGTCTGCGTGATTATAACACTTTACCCTTCGGTCATATGTGGCTGTAGTGTGGTGGATATTATTTTGATTATAAGGTGATTTGATGGAGCATAGAAGACCAGAGATACATGTGTGTTATTCTAGACAAAATAAAGAGTATGTAAAAGATATATTGGCTGGTATAGAAGAAGAGGGATTGTTTAGTTATTCCTATGAAACCAAGGACTGTGATGCTATAACAAGTGCTTATGAGGCTTCGGAAAGTTCGTTGTTGGGTGTTGGGATAAGTGTTGTGAATAGTCATATAGTTTTGCATGTTAGTAATCTTAAGGTGGGAGAGCCCCTTTTGAAGATTGATATAGCTGATAGGTCTAGCTTTAGAGTATTTGGTAATAATGCGGCTAGATATGTAAAAGGGATGCCTTTTAAATTATAGATTTTGATACTTTTTATTTTGTGATGAAAGGAAAATAGTATGAAAAACAGTAATCATGTGTTTACAAAAAGTGGAGACGGTGGATATACAAGATTATATGATGGTACATCTGTGGATAAAGATAATATATTCATAGATACCAATGGTAATTTTGATGAACTAATGTCCTATATTGGTCTTGTAAAAGCTGGTTTTGATGATGCAAATATAATTGAGCAGATAGAAAAGATACAGAATAGACTTATTTCTTTGATGGGTATTATAGCTGGACTAGAAGATAGAGAAGCTGGATTAGCAGAAGAGCTTTATTTATTAGAAAAATGGATTGTTGAATATGAGGGTAGATATCCTAAGCAAAAGAAATTCATTCTACCAGGAAAGACTGGATTATCGGCTCAGATTGATGTTGCAAGGACAATTTGCAGACGTGCTGAGAGAGGTTTGGTCAAGTCTTATAGAGAGAGACCCTTGGATAAAGATTATCTCAAATATGTTAACAGGTTGTCAGATTATCTATATGTGTTAGCAAGATATCAGGAGTTTAATCAAGTGATTATGGAAAAAGTTAAGGATGTACTAGGTAGCAATTCAAGTAAAGTAAAAGTGTCAGAAAAAGGTATTAATCTAGAACAGGCTAAAGAGCTTATAGAGAGAGTACAAGGCAGGGCTAAAGAGATAGGGTTGAATGTTGTTATAGCTGTAGTTAATAAAGAAGGTAATCCTATTGCAGTAAATGTGATGGATGATGCATATATAGCAAGTTATGATATTGCCCTTAATAAAGCTTTTACTTCTGTAAGTTTGAAGATGAGTACACAGGAACTTAGTAAGTTAGCACAGCCAAATGGTCCTTTATATGGTATACAAGATACTAATAATGGCAGGATTGTAATATTTGGTGGAGGAACTTTGCTGTTACATGATGGTGAGATCATTGGTGGTCTTGGTGTTAGTGGAGGAAGTGCTTTGGAAGATACCATGCTTGCTGATTATGGAGCGTCAGTAATATAAGACATTATAAGATACTTAAAATAAGGAAGGAGTGTGGATTAAGTGGTAAACAACGTTGATATTGAGTCTATTGTCAAGAGCGTTATTGCTAATATGAGTAACACGGGTACCACACAGGAGAGCAGCAATTCTTCATATGGTATTTTTGAGAATATGGAAGATGCTATCAATGCTAGTATCAAGACTCAAAGAAAAGTTAGACAATTACCTCTTGAATTTAGAGAAAAGATTATAGCGAACATAAGAAAGAAGACCATCCAGAATGCTGAGACAATGGCTGAGATGGGTGTAAAAGAAACTGGAATGGGTCGTGTGGGCGACAAAATATTAAAGCACAAATTAGTTGCTGAAAAAACACCTGGAACAGAGGATATCAAAACTGTTGCTTGGTCAGGAGATAGAGGACTTACTTTGGTTGAACAAGGACCATTTGGTGTTATAGGAGCAATTACTCCATCTACTAATTCAAGTGAAACTGTTATATGTAATACCATAGGAATGCTTTCAGGTGGTAATACAGTAGTGTTCAATCCACATCCAGGAGCCATAGGAGTTTCGAATTATGCTGTGGAACTAGTTAATAAAGCATCTGTAGAAGTTGGGGGACCTAATTATATAGCATGTTCCGTTAAGAAACCAACTCTTCAAAGTGCAGATACAATGTTTAAGCATAAGAGTATTGGACTTCTAGTTGCAACAGGAGGACCTGGAGTAGTGACAGCAGTTTTATCATCTGGTAAGAGAGCTATTGGAGCTGGAGCAGGTAATCCACCAGTAGTTGTTGATGAAACAGCTGATATTAAAAAAGCGGCTTATGACATATTTAACGGAGCAACTTTTGATAATAACTTACCATGTATAGCAGAAAAAGAAGTCGTAGTAGTGGAAGAGGTTGCAGATGAGTTGATTTATTACATGGAAGAAGCTGGAAGCTATAAGATTGAAGGCGATGAAATTGATAGATTGACTAATACAGTATTAATTGATAAAAACGGTAAGACTGTTCTTAATAGAAAGTATGTTGGAAAAGATGCTAGATATATACTAGATGCCATTGGAATTACAGTAGATGAAAATATCAAGTGTATCATATTTGAAGCAGATGAAAATCACCCATTGGTAATAGAAGAGCTTATGATGCCAATACTTGGAATTGTAAGAGTAATTGACGTAGATAAAGCTATTGATTTAGCAGTTGAGTTAGAACATGGTAATAGACATTCGGCTCATATGCATTCTAAGAATGTTGATAACCTAACCAAATATGGAAAATTGATTGATACAGCAATTTTTGTGAAAAATGCTCCTTCATATGCAGCATTAGGATTTGGTGGAGAAGGATATTGTACATTTACAATAGCAAGTAGAACAGGTGAAGGACTTACGTCAGCAAGTTCATTTACCAAGATAAGAAGATGCGTAATGGCAGAGAGTTTATGTATTAGATAAAAAATATCAAGAGAGGAGTTATTAGAAGATGGAAATAAATAATATTGATATTGAATCCATTGTAAAACAGGTAATAAGTGAAGTGGCTTGTAATGATAAAGGAACAAAAGTAGAAACTGTAGCAACTAATTCAGTTATACCAAAAACAGCCAAAGTAGCTATGTTGAAAAGTAAGAAAAACATTGAAGTACAAGAATTTGAAATACCTGAGATCAGTGATGATGAAATGCTTATCAGAGTTGAAGGTTGTGGTATCTGTGGTACTGATGTACATGAATACAAGAATGACCCATTCTCATTGATACCAGTTGTTCTAGGACATGAGGGAACTGGTGAAATAGTTAAGATAGGTAGAAATATTAACAGAGATACTGTAGGTAATCCTATAGGAATTGGGGATAAGATTGTGACCTGTACAATTCCTTGTGGAGAATGCGATAATTGCCTTACAATGCCTGATAGAGACAACTTATGTGAGAATTCAGGTATCTACGGACTTATTCCTGATGATGATAAGAAATTCAATGGATGGTTTGGCGAATACTTGATTATAAGAAATGGTTCTACATATTTTAAAGTAAATGATATGGATTTGAAAACAAGAATGCTTATTGAACCAGCAGCAGTTGCAGTTCATGCAGTAGAAAGAGCTAAGACAACAGGATTGCTTTCTTTCAATAGTAAAGTGCTTATTCAAGGTTGTGGACCTATCGGTTTGATGGTAATGGCTGTCATCCGTACTATGGGTGTTGAAAACATAATAGCAGTTGATGGAGATACTAAACGTCTTGATATGGCAAAAAGATTAGGTGCAAAACACACAGTTAATTTCAGACACTATAAAGATAGTGAACAATTGAAACTAAGAATAAAAGAGATTACTGGAATGGGTGCAGATTTTGCTTTCCAATGTACTGGTGTACCACAAGCGGCAGCTAACATATGGAGCTTTGTTAAACGTGGTGGAGGTTTATGTGAAGTTGGATTCTTCGTAGACAACGGTAACTGTTCAATCAACCCTCACTTTGATATATGTAACAAAGAAATCACTGCAGTAGGTTCATGGGTATATAAAGTATCAGATTATCCAATTACTCTAGATTTCTTGAGAAGAGCAAAAGGTATTGATTTACCTATTACTGACCTTATTACACATGAATATCCACTTGATAAACTTAATGAAGCAATGGATACCAATATGAAACAAGCTGGAATAAAGATAGCTTATGTCAATAAGTAAGATGACTCTTAGTAATATGAAAGGAATGTTTCTATGAATCAAGCAGTAGGACTTATAGAAGTTTTTGGATTAGTTGCAGGTTTTGTAGCAGCTGACGCAGCATGCAAAGCTGGTAATGTTACTATACAGTCATTTGATAAGAATAAACCTCTAAATGCTGATAAATTACCTGTTCCATTATTGGTATGTTTGAAAATCCGTGGTGGAATCGATGATGTAAAAGCAGCATTGGAAGCTGCTGAAATAGCAGCCAATAATCTTACTGGTGTATATTCAAAACATATGATAGCTAGACCAACTGAGGAAACAGAAAAAATGTTAGGACTTAATTGTTTAAAAGGTTAGATAGATTCAATGAGTAAACAAGAATATTAATCATAGAAAATAATAAATCAAAAAACAAGGAGGAAATTATTATGCAAGAAGCATTAGGTATGGTAGAAACAAGAGGATTGGTAGCAGCTATTGAAGCGGCTGACGCAATGGTAAAGGCAGCAGATGTTGTTTTAATAGGAACTGAGAAGATTGGTTCAGGACTTGTAAGTGTTATGGTAAGAGGAGATGTAGGAGCAGTTAAGGCAGCTACAGAAGTTGGTTCTTCTGCAGCATCAAGATTAGGTGAATTAGTGGCAGTTCATGTAATACCAAGACCACATACAGACATTGAAAAAATACTACCAAGTATTAATTAATATTGATTGATAACCCAGTCAAATATATTGGACTTGAGGGACCAACAAATTGGTTATGGTGTCAAAAGAATAATTTTAACTATATAGGGTAAGATTGCTTTTGACACTATGACATTAATTCGAGTTTGATATATAGAAAGGAAGAAAAATAGTGAAGGCTTTAGGCTTAGTTGAAATATCAGGATTAGTGCCTGCAATAAATGCATTAGATGGTATGTTGAAAACTGCTGATGTAGAATTTGTGACATGGGAAAAGAAATTAGGTGGAAGGCTTGTAACTATTATTGTGACAGGAACAGTCTCATCTGTCTCAGAAGCTGTTGACTATGTGGCAAATATGAGAGATATCAAGTTGGCAGCTCATGCAGTTATTCCCAGTCCTCATGAAGAATTGGATAAATTGATTGAAATGAGTACTGAGAAATATAAATACTTGAATGGTGGTGAATAAGCCAGAAGTTATGGAAAATGAAGAGAAAGTATTAGATAAAACAGTCGTTGTAGAAGAGGAAGAGTTAGTAGACAAACCTGAAGAAAAGAAAGAAAAGAAACCAGAAGAAAAGAAAACAAAGAATACTCGTAAGACTAGAAATACTAAGAAAAAAGCAGTTACAAAAGAAACTGAAAAACAAGAAATAAAATCTAAGAATATTATTAAAACCAATAAGGAGGAAATTAGAATGGAAGCTTTAGGAATGATAGAAACAAGAGGTTTAGTAGCAGCAATCGAGGCAGCAGATGCAATGGTGAAAGCAGCTAATGTTACATTAATAGGAACTGAAAAAATCGGTTCAGGACTTGTAAGTGTTATGGTAAGAGGAGATGTAGGAGCAGTAAAGGCTGCAACTGAAACTGGTTCAGAGGCTGCATCAAGATTAGGAGAATTAGTAGCAGTTCATGTAATACCAAGACCACATGGTGATGTAAGCAAAATTTTACCAAGCATAAAATAGTCTAGGTATAATTTTAATATCTGACAGAACTTGAATGATAGACTTGAGTATACAGTAAAACTTTCATAGGTTTTAAGAAAGTGAAAGGAATTGATGTAGCGTGGATCAATCAGCATTAGTTGATTTAATATCAAAAAAAGTGTTAGAACAAATTAACCAGACAAAAGGTGGTATTCCAGTAGGTGTGTCCGCTAGACATGTGCATCTAAGTAGAGAAGATGTTGATAGACTATTTGGAAAAGGTTATGAGCTTACACCTATCAAAGAGTTGATGGGCGGTCAATATGCAGCAAAAGAGACAGTAACGATTGTTGGAACGAAACTTAGACCTATTGAGAATGTTAGAGTACTTGGACCTATCCGTCCAAAGACTCAGGTTGAAGTATCTAAAACTGATGCTGTGAGACTTGGACTCAATCCTCCTGTAAAACCTTCTGGTGAACTTGATAATGCGGCACCAATTACCATAGTTGGACCTAAGGGTGCCATATCATTAGATAATGCCTGTATTATAGCGATGAGACATATACATATGTCACCTAAGGACGCTATAGATTATGGTGTAAAAGATAAACAAATTGTAAAAGTGAGAGTATCCAGTGACAGAGGTGGTATGTTGACTAACGTATTAGTTCGTGTTCATGATACATACACATTACAGATGCATATCGATACTGACGAGGCAAATGCTCTTAGTATCAAGTGTAATGATAGTGTTGAAATTGTATAAATAATATAATTTTCTAAGGAAATGACAGTGTACAATGTTATTTCCTTAGAAAAAAATGAGTCAGGGGTATAGTGTTATAATCACTTGCCTTACTCTGGGAAGCGATCGGTCTGCGTGATTATAACACTATACCCCTTCTTTTGTGGAAGACGGTAGTGAGTGTAGTTGTAGCTGGCGGATTCATGATATATATATGATTTAGAGTATGATAAATAGTCATAAGTAGGTGAATAGAAAATGATAGTTGGTAAGGTAATAGGTACATTGGTTTCAACTAGAAAATTGGATAATTTGGTTGGAAGCAAATTTCTGATTATTGAGAGTGCATCTAATATGGGGACAGACAAGAGAATAGTTGCAGTAGATCAAGTTGGTGCAGGTATCGGTGATTATGTTCTAGTGGCGTTGGGAAGTGCTGCAAGGATAGGGGCTACAAGAGAGGCATCTATTGATGCGGCAGTTGTTGGAATAATTGATGATGAAAATGATATATTATTGAAGTACTGAGGTGGTAATAATGGATTATGCTCTAGGTATGGTTGAATTTAAGAATATCGCCATGGGTATAACTGTAACGGATTTGATGGTAAAAGCTGCAAATGTTAGTATTGTTAAGTCGTTGATAGCATGTCCCGGAAAGTATATGGTAATTATACGTGGTAAATTAAGTGCAGTGAATGCGGCTATTGACAAGAGTAAAGAGTATGAAGAACTTGTGACAGATTATTTTATATTAGGTAATCCTCATGAGAGTATTTTTAATTCATTTGATGGTAAATACGAAATCAATAAAGATGAAGCAATGGGTATTATAGAAACTTCTAATGTGCCATGCCTTATTGAAGCTGCCGATATTATTGCTAAGACAGCAAGGTGTTACATATTGAAGATAAAGATGGCAAGAGAACTTGGCGGAAAAGCATTGGTATTATTTGCAGGTGAAGTAGCTGCTGTTGAAGCATCTTCAAAAGCTGCAATAAGATATGTAACTGAAAAAGACAAATTGATTAGTCATTCTATAATAGCAAGCCCTGATCCTATGATATGGGATGCTATCATTAAATAATATATATAGGTATGCAGGTCACTGGATTAGTTCAGTGGCTTTTTTTATTTGGTAGACTCACAAATACGTTTATGTTAAGATGCATCTTTAGCTATAAAATAATGGACTCACTCGTGAAAAAGGTCGTGCTGACCGTTTTAAATGTTACAAAAATATTCATTTTTGAAGTATAGGGTAATAAAGTAACATATAAAAAACTAGATTATATCAATGTTGTAGCGTTTTTTTGCGAGTTCATATAGTTTTGACTATATGAACTCACTTAAGTTGCATATAATTATATTTTTAAAATAAAATTAAATTAAGGTTGAAGTTATAAAATTAATTTGATATGATTTTTATTAGAGATAATAACAATGCAAAAAGGCGAGTATATCATGTTTAAGAATACAATTTAGCATTAGGGATATATTTATATCAAATTACATAAAAATGAAAATAGGTTAGTGTCAGCAAAATGCTAATTTTTAACGTTAAGCAATTTTGTGATGCTATCTTATATTGTCTTAGATTAAGTTTTGTTAAAATGCTGGTGATACCTTTTCTATTATCTAATATATTTATTTGAAAAAATGTGTTACTATTATGAGAAGAAAATGTATTTTCTGAAATGAAAATATAAAAAGATTTATTTGGAGGGACTAATTTATGAAAAAATTACTTTTACCATTATTAATTGTCTTATGTCTTTCGGGTTGTATGAAAAATACTCAAAAACAAGATGAATATAACGAAGATGAACTATTAGACGATTCAATTAATACAAGTACAGAAAAAACATCAGACAATTTAAAGAACCCAAGTATAGATCAAAAATCAGACTCAGCATATCCTATAATAAAAGACAATATACCTGAGCTAAATGATGCTATTTTAGAGATGATAATCTCTAATTATCTACTAACTTTTAGTAATGATTTTTCTTTTACACAAGATGATTATATTAATTTTAAAAAAGCATTTAATTACATTATAACTGGAGGTACATACCCTCTACAACCCTTTAGAGGAAAAGAACTTATAGCGCCGTATTATGATAGAGAATCACATAAATACATTCTGCCTATAGAAAAAATGAATAAGCTGATTTTAGAGAAAAAAGTAGATGCATCTTACTTTACTAAACTTCCTATTGTTAATGATACCTATATAGCTGGCTCCTCTTTTACTTCTATAAGACCAGAGCTTTATTCCTACTTCAATGAAGAGACATCTAGTATTACAGTTCCAGCAAAAATTATTGATGACTATATATTAAGTAAATTTAATACCATAATAGATCACTCAATAATAGAAGAATATGATGCAAACAGCGACACCTATACCTATACTCCATTCGTTGGGGGGCTTTATTCATCCCAAGAAATCGATGAGGTGGTCTTTCAGGATGAAATAGCACACATTACATTTACATTAAATGAAGAACCCGACGAAGAATTGCCTGCTACCCTTTATGATGGCACTTTTATAATAGAACTTGCAGATGGAGAGTATAAGTTTTTAGCTGGTGCTCTTATAAAGAAAAATGATTAATTATATTTTTAAAAAAAAGAGGCCTTTTAACGGCAATGTCATTTAGTTAAGGAATTTAAGGAGAGTTTTATACTTGAAATAGTATAAGGCTCTCTTTTTTTCTGTAAAATTTTATAAAACCCTTGACAAATTACTAAAAAAATGTGGCGAAGCCCCTTAAATATATGATTTTAAGGAGGTTTCGCTATGAATAACTTTGCTACAGACGTTAAAGATACTTTAATTAAGCTGATTCATGATATATCAAATGTTTCTTTTCTATTTTGTAAAAATTCAAATACAGATTTTACAAGAAATAGAAAATTAAATTTTGAGACTATGATTCATATGATGCTTACTATGGAAGGTGGCTCTCTATCCAAAGAAATGCTTGAATACTTTAATTTTTCCACAGATACAGCTACGGTTTCTGCCTTTAATCAACAGCGAAAAAAGATAATGCCTGCTGCTTTTGAATTCCTTTTTCATGAATTTAACGCTCTTTATTTAGGCACTAAGAAATATGAAGGATACAATCTCATTGCATGTGATGGATCAGATATTAACATTTCTAGAAATCCAAGTGATATAGATACCTACTTTCACTCAAAATCATTCGGTAAAGGGTTTAACCAACTCCATTTAAATGCATTCTATAATATCCTTGAAAGGCGATATACAGATGCTTTAATACAACCAGCCAGAAAGGAAAATGAATACCGTGCTATGGCAACTATGATAGATCGCTCAAATATTAATGACAAAACAATTATCATGGCTGATAGAGGTTATGAAAGTTACAATATTTTTGCACATGCTGAGAAAAAAGGTTGGAATTACTTAATCAGAGTTAAAGATAAAAATAGTAGCGGCATTGTTTCAGGTTTTAAGATTCCAGAAGAAGGCGAATTCGATATAACCATCAGTACAATTCTAACAAGAAAACAAACAAGACAGGTGAAAGAGAATAAAAATACTTATAAATTTCTTCCAAATAACTCAACTTTTGACTACTTAGACTTACATACCAAAAAGTTTTATCCTATGACATTGAGAATAGTGAGGGTAAAATTGGCTGAAGACAGTTATGAATGCTTAATTACCAATCTTAGCAAAGAACAGTTTCCACCCAAAAAATTGAAGGAGCTATATCATTTACGTTGGGGGATAGAAACGTCTTTTAGAGAACTAAAATATGCCATTGGACTTACTAACTTTCATGCTAAAAAGGTGGCTTATATCATCCAAGAAATATTTGCACGCATGATAATGTATAACTTTTGTGAGTTGATTACAACAAATGTAATTATAACCCAAAAAGACACAAAACATTTATATCAAGTAAATTACACAATGGCAATTCATATATGCAGATATTTTTTCAAAATCTTAAAGGATAAGAAGCCACCTGATGTTAGCAAACTCATACAAAAATATATTCTACCTATTAGATTGGAACGAAGCGACCCTCGCAAAGTCAAAGTCCAAAGCTCAATAAGTTTTTTGTACAGAGTTGCTTAATATAAAAATAATATACTATTTTTTGGCAGATGACAATCTGTTTTTTTGTCATGCAAAAAAAGCACCTAAAGAACCACTTTGGCTCTTAGATACTTTTTGGGTACTGATTCTTTTTAAATACAATGCCTTAACTAAATGACATTGCTTTTAACGGAGCCTCTTTTCTTATACCTATGCTTAATCGATTATACCATTAATTTATTATTCCATCGCTAACTATTAATAAAATTTCCTTGGATCCACAACGTGTGAGGCACGTGGGCTATAAGGCATTACTCTATATTCCAGATGCAAATGAGCACCATAACTGTGTCCTGTATTCCCCATTTTGCCTATTACTTGCTCCTTAGATACAGTGTTTCCTTTAGATACCTTTACAGAACCATAAAGCATATGACAATAATAAGTGTAATAATTTTTTCCATTAATTAATGATTTAATTTTTACATAGTTACCGAAACCCTTAGAATGATCGACTCCTTTTACACTTGTCACAACGTCTACTACTTTTCCAGCAAATGATGCTTTTATTGGATCTCCTTCTGCTGCACCTTCATTGCTAGCAATATCTGTCCCCCCATGAAAACCACCACTTTGATAATTTGGGAAATCCGTTGGAGATCTGAATTTTGTACCTACTGGCATAATCCCTATTTCTCTAGGTGGTTTAGTAGCCGTAAGATTGTTAGCATAAACCCAAGCTTTCTTTCTGCCGTGGATAGTACTATATTCAATATACGCATATCCATTTACTTTTTGATTAAGATATTCAACTTCTTCGGTTGCATCAATACTACCTATTTTTTCAGTGGCTTGAGACGTAGAATATGTATCAGCGTCTCTTAAAGCCCATCTTAAGTTTGACATATTTTTTCCTTCTTTCTTAATTTAATATTATATATATATAAATCGCGATTTTATATAATACAGCCATTTGTTTGGCTTGGATATATCATAACATTATCCAACACGACATTAACACTACATAAAATAAAAAATTTTAAGAACTTTAGATTATTTATTATTTTTAAGGGTAGCACCAGTAAAATGAGAAGTTGTTTACTCCTTAGCGTGAACACTAGTAATCTTAAATAAATGGAGAAAAAATGATAAAGAATAATCCTTAACAGTATGCCATAAGGAAATTTTAAAAATTTCATAAGCAAAAATAAGAATACGATGAGAATGAGTATAAGCCATCGCCATCTAACAATCATAGATGGTGATGGCTATTTTATATATAGGCAAAACCTTATTTTCTAACCAGTTCATATTCTTTTTACTATATGAACTCTTTAAAGGTAAAGTTGAAAGGAAATTAAAAAGATAACCATATGGAAAATATGAAGATATAGAAATTGGATTTGTTATAATGGTATATTAAAATATATAATGGTAAACTTACTTTAATAAACAAATATAAACAAAATAATTAATAAAGAAAATATAGTAAAAATATAATTCAACAATCTAAAATAAATATAATTATATGTATATATAATTATTATAATGTGTTATTATTATATCAGAAAATTAAAAAAAGGAGAGAACAGAAGATGAAAATAAAAAAATATTGACAATTACAGCTGTATCTGCAACATTAATGCTTTCCAGTGTTAGTGCTTTTGCGGCTGAAGATTCTACAAGTGTGGAATTGGGAGGTGGAACTTGTGTACTTAAAGTGACTTGTGATGAGACTACTTGTACTGCTAATGTAACATGTAGTCAAGAAATGGATAAAATAAGAGTAGCAATTAAAGGTACTAGGAAAAATGGTGGGTCTAAAAAAGAAGACTCTGATCTTAAAAAAGATACTGATGAAGAAGAAGTAACTGTAGAAACTGATGCTGAACACAGATTTATTAAAGGTAAAGGTTGGGGACAAGTTTGGTACGACGGTAACTACAAAAATCTAGATGTAGAAATTGATGTTTAATAAGTAAAATTTAATATAACTACTATATTTAATAATATTCCAATATGGAGCCTTAAATGGCTCCATTCTTATATTGCAAAAAAAGTAGAAAGTATTTTATTCATTTAAATCACCAACAACAATAACTTTTACAATACTTTCGGTTTTGCTTAATGATAAGATTTTACTTATTGTGCCTTTTCTGACTGACTTGTAATTAAGTTACATTATAATAAAGTTTTCCCACTAAAAAATTAATTAAATTAGGAATATTTGAATTAATAATTATATAAACTATTTAATGTTGTAATAACATATAATATGATTTAAAATGCAGTTACCAAAACTTATTGATTTAGGGGGATGCTATATGTTTAAAAATTTAAACGAACTAAAAAATTATTGCAGAGAAAATGATATTAAAGTAATCGACTTTAAAGTTATTGATTTAGCAGGAAAATGGCATCATCTAACCATTCCAACAACAAGATTTACTAAAAAAACTCTTGAAGATGGTATTGGTTTTGATGGCTCAAGCTATGGTTTTCTAACAGTTGAAAAATCGGATATGGTATTTATTCCAGATTTAAGCAGTGCATTTGTAGATCCTTTTAATGAAGTACCTGCATTAACCATGATAGGTAACATCTATTCCATAGGAGATAAGATAGAAAGGTTTGAAGGAGATCCAAGATATGTTGCCGAAAAAACAGAAAAATATATGACAGAAACAGGTATTGCAGACAAGACTTTATATGGACCTGAATTTGAATTTTATATTCTAGACCATATATCATATAAAACCACTCCTAACCATATGGAAGTTTATCTGGATTCTGAACAAGCAGATTGGAATATGGGGAATAAAGGCACTAAAAATCTAGGATTCAAAGTTGGTCATCATAATGGTTACCACGTGGATATTCCTAATGACGTTAGCTACAATCTTAGAAATAAGATGGTATTGACTCTTGAAGAATTAGGTGTACCAGTGAAATATCATCATACAGAAGTAGGTGGACCTGGTCAATTAGAAATAGAATTGAGCTTTAGTGGTTTGCTGGAAATGGCTGACCGAACTATGTTAACTAAATATGTATTGAAAAATGAAGCAATCAGAAATGGTAAAACAGTAACTTTTATGCCTAAGCCAATATTTGGTGAAGCAGGAAATGGTATGCACGTTCATTTTCAATTGTTCAAAGACTCCAAACCTATTTTCTATGATGAAAATGGATATTCTGGTTTAAGTGATACAGCATTATATGCAATAGGTGGAATACTAAAACATTCACCAGCGCTAATGGCATTCACCAATCCAAGTACTAACTCATACAAACGACTTGTACCTGGATATGAGGCACCTGTTAGTATTTGTTTTGCTACTGCTAATAGAAGTTCTGTTATTAGAATACCAGGATATGCTAAAAAACCTGATGCTAAGCGTTTTGAATTCAGACCATCAGATGCGACATGTAATCCATACATAGCTTACTCAGCTCTAATGATGGCAATGCTGGATGGAATAATGAATAAGATTGATCCTACTGAAGAAGGTTATGGTCCATACGACATTAACATCTTTAACCTTCCAGAAGAAGAAAAAGCTAAGATAAAAGGATTACCAAAATCTCTTGAAGAAGCAGCAGATGAACTGGAAAAAGACTATGAATTCTTATTAAAAGGTGGGGTATTCACAGAAGGTATTATCAGAGACCAGTTGAAACGTATTAGATGTGATGCATCAAAAGTAAATATTATGCCTAATCCAATCGAGTTTGAAATGTATTTTGATTTATAGGTATGAAAAAGATTAGTGATAAATAACTTATTGCTAATCTTTTATTTAGTACTATGATGTCATTAAATATATGATTAACAATATTAATGGGGCTGTTTGATAAAACGTTGTTACGTTAATATCAAATAGCCCCATGTATCAATTTCTATCTTTTGTAAGGATCAGGAATCCAACTCCAATAATTGCGATTGGCCATACTAAGTCAAAACTAAACCAGTCAAATATTTTTTCTAATATTGATATACCACCAATAATAACTAATATTATTCCAAGAATTGTTCTACCATTGCTATTGGAGAGATTATTTCTTTTTTCCGGAGTGTTATGGTCATAAGTATTACTATTATACGTAGTATTATTATCATAAGAATTACTATCATAATAAGTGTTACTATCATGAGTGTTACTATCGTAAGTGTTATGAGCATATTCTATAGGTTCGACTGGAATGACAATTGAACAGATTATGTATATCAATACACCAGAACCCCACGTAAAAAGTGTTATAAGAAATAGAATTCTAACAATAGTTGGGTCTATATTAAAATATTTTGCTATACCTGAGCAAACACCACAAATCATTTGGTTATCTCTTGAGCGATAAATTCTTTTATCCATAGTCATACATCCCTTCTAATATTTTTAGTATTTGAAGTAATAAATAATATTATTAATATGAAACAGATAAGTTGTACATATTAATATATATAATTTATATTATATTGTGTTTTATTATATTACATTTTATAATATAACACAATAAGATTAATATAAGATTAAGTTTGGATTAATAATAATGAATATGAATTGTTTTTTACAGGATATAAAAGTTTTATTGATAACGGAGGAATAACATGGATATTGATTTGTATGTTGTAGCTATTACACCAGGTATTGCACTAGCATTAGGAATATATTTGACGGATAGATACGATAAAGAACCATTGCATCTATTGATTAAGATATTTATTTTTGGTGGTATAAGCATTTTACCTGCTATACTTATAGAAAGGATATTAGCATATTTCAATATATTTACTGGATTATTAGGGATTGCCTATGTAGCTTTTATAGTTGCTGGTTTTACTGAAGAATTTGTTAAAAGAGTGGTAGTAAAGAGTTTTGCATATAATCATAGAGCTTTCAATGAAAAACTTGATGGTATTGTTTATGCAGTTTTTGCATCGCTGGGATTCGCTACTGTAGAAAATGTACTTTATGTAGTTTTTAGATATTCTAATGTATCTACGATAGGTTTGCAGAGAGCTATTTTTTCAGTTCCTGCCCATATGCTGTTTGCCATAACCATGGGATATTATCTATCATTGGCTAAGTTTGGTGAGAGTGAAAGACAAAGAAAATACTATCTAAGATTATCTTTGTGGATTCCAGTATTATTGCATGGATTATATGACTATATCTTAATGTCAAAAAGCAGTAATCTATTTATAATTTTTATTCCTTTTGTTATATTTTTATGGAGTTATAATCTTAGGAAATTGAATAGGTATTATAAAGAATCTAAAGCAATGTATATGAATAATAATGATGAATTTGATTAGGGGCTGTTGAGACAGCCCCTTATACTTAATCTGTATTATTTGATTTTGAAACTATATTTTGTATACGCCTTATATGTATCTTCAGGACTTAAGATATTAGAGTCAAAACAATCTTGGTTAATGGCATCTGGATAATATTGTGTTTCCAAACATAATGCTATATGTTTTTTTGTAACCATATTAGAAGCTAATTTCATACCTGCCTCCATTTGATTACAAGCATAAAAGACTACAGCTTTCTGGTCTGTGACAACTTCCATATAACGTCCGCTTTTTTCATCATACATAGCTGCTGAGATATTGCCATCATCATTAAGCATGAAAGGATGGTCATAGCCACCAGCATTTTTCAACTGTACTTCATCATTTTTAATATCACTACCAACTAATTTCATTTCTCTAAAGTCGAAAGCAGTTCCATCAACATCAGCCACACCAATAGGAATGATTTCAGTATCGACAAGACCATATTTATCAGCATTAATATGTAAATATTGCTCTAATACATCTCTCTTTCCATTACCTGATAAATTGAAGTAAGAATGATTAGTCATATTAATGATTGTCTTTTTATCTGTCTTACCACTATAGTATATTTCTAACTCGTTATCATTATTAAAAGTATAAGTGACATTTACATCAAGAGTACCAGGGAACCCTTCTTCTCCATCTTCACTTATATAATTAAGATATAGAGAGACACTATCTTTTTTTACAATCCCTGTAACGTTCCATATAACTTTATCAAATCCTTTTAAACCACCATGTAGAGTGTTTCCATTATTATTTGCAGCTAAGTTGTAAGTAGTACCATCTATCTCAAATGAAGCATTTGAGATTCTTCCAGCTACTCGTCCTACAAGGCTACCAAAAAAAGGTGACTTTTCTTCATATTCTTTGAATGTATCAAAACCAAGGACTACATTTTCAATGTTACCATCTTTATCAGGCACCATTATATTATTAATGATTCCACCATAATTAAGAATACTTACACTACAATCATTATCATTGTATAATGTGTATTTGGTTACTTCTTCTCCGGATTTTGTAAAACCAAAATTAGTAGATTTAATTTCCATAGTTATTCACTCCTTTAGTATAGATTATACAATAAGTTATTTAGTCTTTCAATTTTAAATCACACCTAAGTTAATAAGATAGTAAAATAGTATAGGTATATGTTAAGTATTATTATTTGTATTGCAAATTTGGTATATATATAATATTATTATATAGACATGAATTTTTATGGAAATACAGCATTTTCAAATAAGATAATAGAGGAGATTACAATGGATAATAATGTATTAGCTAAAGTTGAAGGTATAGAAATTACAAAAGAGCATTTAATGAATATTATGCGTTCTTTACCACAACAACAAATGATGGAAGTAAGTACAGTAGAGGGAAGAAAAAGACTACTAGATGAACTTGTTGCTGCTGAGCTTTTTTATTTAGAAGCTTCTGCTAACAAATTAGACGAAGAAGAAGAATTCAAAAAAATCTTAGAAGAAGCAACTCACAGTCTTTTACAAAGATTCGCTATCCAGAAATTACTAGAAAAAGTTACAGTAAGCGAAGAGGACATGAAAGCTTATTATGACAGTAATAGAAAGTCTTTTGTTTCTTCAGAAGAAGTAAGAGCTAAACACATTCTTGTAAAAGAAGAAGAAGAGGCTAATAGAATAAGAAAAGAAATCGAAGAAGGAAAAGCTTTTGATGAAGCAGCTAAAGAATATTCAACTTGTCCTTCAAAAGATAAAGGTGGAGATTTAGGATTCTTCGGTAAAGGAAGAATGGTTCCAGAATTCGATAAAGCAGCCTTTGAATTAAAAGTTGGAGAATTAAGTGATGTAGTAAAAACTCAATTCGGATATCATTTAATTATTGTTGAAGAGAAAAAAGAAGCTGCAATCAAGACTTTTGAACAAGTACAAGAACAAATCAAACAAACTCTTTTAAGAAACGAACAAACTAAGGTATACACAGATAAGTTCAATGCATTGAAAGAGCAGTATAATGTTGAAATCAATGAAGATGGATTAAAATAATTAGAAGTTGAAAGGGTTGTCTTAATACATTTATGGAAGATGGACAGCCCTTTTTTTAAGGATGTGAACATATGGAATTCTATGAATATGTTGAAAATCTAACAGAGGACAACAAGAAAGTTTTTAACATCATTTTACGTTTTGGACCTCTTACTAAAAAAAAGATTATAAAATATACCAATATGAAACTTACTACTCTTAATAGATCTATGACTACATTAATGAATTCTAAATTTATTGTTCAGATAGGTGAGCAGGAGTCAACTGGAGGAAGAAAGCCAACATTATTTGATGTCAACCCATTTGAATATTATTTTGTTGGAATTGATATTTCAAGAACTTACTCAAAAGTTATCATAACAAATCTCAAGAGAGAAATTCTATTTGATGAACAATTTCAGATGAAGCAGGATATGACACCTGATAGAACTGTTAGAAGTATAAAAGAGGTGTTTAACAAAGGATTAAACCGATTAGGAATCATAAAAGAAAAAATAGTTGGTGGAGGTCTCGGTACTATAGGTCCATTGGACTCTAATCTGGGCATTATATTCAAGCCAAATAACTTTTATGCAAAAGGTTGGAATAATGTACCTATCAAGGACATGCTTGAAGACGCTCTGGATATGGAGATAATTATTGAAAATGGTGCTAATACAGCTGTCTATGCTGAGTATTTAGCTGGTTCATTAATCGAATATTCCAATATTGTCTATGTAAACTGTGGTATAGGTATAAGGATGGGAGTTATTGCAAATGGTAGAATAATTCCTACTATCAATAATGCCAATGATGCTTTTGGACATATGGTAGTCAACTATGACGGAGAACCTTGTTATTGTGGCAAAACAGGATGTGTAGAATGCTATGCATCAATTTTATCCATTGTTAAAAAATATGTCAGCCTTGTGAAATTGGGAAGAGCTACGACTATCAATAAAAACACAAACAGCATTACTTTCAACGATATAATCAAAGCAGCTGAATCAGGTGAGTATCTAGCTAATGAAGTGTTTGAATTTGCAGCTAAAATATTGGGGATTGGTTTAGCTAATTATGTTACTATTGTCAATCCTAGTAAAGTTATCCTAAGTGGACCTATCATAAATTTATCTGATATATTTTATAATTTTTTACTTAAGTATATAGAAAGGCATATTTCAGGAAATCAAAGCAATATTGTATTTGTCAAGGGTGGCGATTATAAAGAGAATGCAATAGCGCTAGGAGCTGCCCAATTATTTATCAAGAACAAGTTAATATGAAATTTGAATATAATAAAAACGAGCTTTGAATTTAAGCTCGTTATATACACTTATACATAAGTTCTACTAGCATATGAAATAGAAACGTTGCTATTTAATTTATATCGTAATTCGCTATGTTTTTTATTTTCTTTAGATCCCTATTTCTCCTTATATACTTAATTAAACCTACTATTCCGATTATAGTTCCAAATGGTACCAATATCATTCCAATAATTTCTATTACGAGATTATCAGTAAATTTAATAAAGGAAGCACCAGCTACGATTAGACTAAGAGCAGTTCTTATGTATGCTAATAGTGTTCTCTGATTTGCTAGGAAGGTTCTGTCAGTGGCAAGTAAATCTCTCAATATCAAAGATTCCTTTTTGAAAGAATAAACTTCATCTTCATGAGCTCTATATTGCATTATAATATTCACCTCTTTACATTATATTCTATATGAAAATAACTTTAGACCAAAATGGTTAAAATAAAACATAAAATTTAACTATATCTAATAATAGTCGATTATATTTTTATATTCCTCTCTATACTATAGAGTTATGTTGGTTTTTTTAGTGTTTTTGGGAGTTGAAGTATTGATATCAAGTATAGTGGAATAGAATAATTTCCATATTGGTTATATCTTTTGTATTATACTATAAATATATTATAACACTTTTGACCAAAATAGCAAGAAGTTTTATAGGATTTTTTACTGGGTATTATATCATTAGTGTAATAAATATATAGAATAAATCTATAATATATAAGAAATATAAAAGTATTTGTAAAAAAATAGCAGAAAAGGACACATAAAAGACAAATTAAATACATACTAATTACACTTATCTTATATATAATTCTAATTGACGACATAATAATAGACATAATGCTAGACATAATGTTTGACTTAATGAGACATTAAAATCGACATAATATTATACAGAAGCGCAAAGGCGCACAAAAATATAATAGAGAATCCCCTCTCATTATAACCCAGAGTAAAGAGAATCATTTAATGATTCTCTTTCTTGTTGTAAGAAAGTTTTTCTATTTAACCTCATAATATTGCTTATATCCTTTTTAGCTAAATGTTGTACTATTTAACTAATATAGCTAAATTCAGTTAAATCAATTATTGACCTTACTTTATATTTATGGAATAATATTTACTATGAATAATTAAGGAAGGTGATATACTTGAAGTTAATGTTTATATCAGATATACATGGATCTTCTTATTATGCTGCAAAAGCAATTGAAAAATATAAAGAAGAAGGTGCTGATTATATAGTTTTACTTGGTGATATCTTGTATCATGGACCAAGAAATTCACTACCAAAGGAATATGAACCAAAAAAAGTTATACAGATACTTAATGATTTAAAAGACAAGATTATTTGTGTAAGAGGAAATTGTGATGCAGAAGTAGACCAAATGGTTCTTGAATTTCCTATTATGAGTGATTACAATATCATATTTCATAATAACAAAAGAATTTTTGCTACTCATGGACATTTGTTTAATGAATCCAACATGCCACCAATAGAAGATGGCGATATAATAATTCATGGACATACTCATATACCTGTTGCTAAGGAATTAGATAATAAATATATACTTAATCCAGGTTCCATTTCTTTGCCAAAGGAAAATAATCCAAATAGCTATGGTATTATTGAAGGAAAAGAATTTCTCATAAAAGATTTTGAAGGAAATATAATTAAATCAATTGTATTAGAATAATCTAGACTTAGTCATTAAAAGACCAGTATCCCATTATAATGTTTTGCAACTAACATGAACAGTTTAATTGCTAGATTATAAGAGATACTGGTCTAATTATTTTAGTTAGAATAAGCTGGAATTAATAATTATCATATTTATTACTATTATCAATAAGAGTATCGCTGTTATCATCTTTTGATATATTCTTTAATGCCATAACAACAATAATAGTCGAAATTCCGTAATATATGATTAATTTAAATCCAAGTGCTACTGCCAATCCAAAGCAATTTATCAAGAGCATTATAAGTGCTGGTAAAGTCAAAGCATATATACCGATTTTATATACTTCATTATAGCTTAGGTTTGTTTTTAATACTGAGTTTGCAATAAGTCCAATGATACTTACCATTAAGCTTTCAAATAATTTTAATAGAACAGTTCCAGCAATTATCAAGAAGACAATAATTCCAATCGCAAGTCCTCTAAAACTATTTAATATCTCTAAAACTGAATTTTTATCAATATTGAAGTCTCTCAAATCCTTGAATTCTAATGGCATAGGAGGGCTTCCAGCTTGGTTGATGATAATTCGTTCAGGAGTAACTAAATATCCCATAGAATAACCCACTAAATCATTCAAAGTATACTTATCTGTCATATCAACGATAAATATAAAGTCATGATCTTTAGTCAATACTAAAGGTTCATTCATATCAATATTAAGGATACCATTACGAACAGTTATCTCAGGCATATCATCTGATTGTAATAATTCTATAGTATTGTCAATAGAAGTATTAGTCTTAACAGAAACAACTATGCTTAACGTAATTCCAATGAATAATGCTAAGAGTATAAGATAACCAAAAGATTTACCTAATCTTTCATGTCTTATACTATTGTAAACACGAAAATCAGTAAAACTTTTTATGAATTTCACAAAGATATTAGGGCTTTTTATATTTTCCATATTATATCCCCCTTCATCATAAATTTTTTAATACATATTCTGGGAATGGAATTAATTACCTAATTCTCTTGTATGTTAACATAAATTTTTTTCAAGTTCAAGATTCTATAGGCATTAGCTGTAATATTTTTTCGGAAAATTGAGTAAGTTAAAGATATGTAACAAAGATTTAATGTGTAAGATTATTGTAGAATAGATTTATTTAAAGTATAATGTAGGAGTAAATACTAATGAAGATAACTTCTAATATACACTAATTGATAAAGGAGCAAAACGATGTCATATATTGAATTAACAACACCTTGTATTTTTGGGGTCGAGTCTATTTTAAAAAAGGAAATTATAAAATTAGGTTATGAAATTAAGAGAGTAGAAGATGGAAGAATAACCTATATAGCAGATGAACTGGGTGTTTGTAGATCAAATATTTGGCTAAGGACAGCAGAGAGAGTAATGATTAATGTAGGAGAATTCACTGCTACTAGTTTTGAAGAATTATTTGATAAAACAAAAGATTTACCTTGGGAAAGATGGATACCACAAGATGGCAAGTTTTGGGTTAAAAAGGCTTCTTCCATTAAATCCAAGCTTTTTAGTCCATCAGATATTCAATCAATAATTAAAAAAGCAATAGTTGAAAGATTGAAAAAAACATACCATGTCAATTGGTTTAATGAAGATGGTGAACACTATCCTATTAGAGTTTTCATAAAAAAAGATAGAGTATCCATATGTTTAGATACAAGTGGTGAAGCTTTGCACAAAAGAGGATATAGAACATTTACTAGTAAAGCACCTATCAGTGAGACTTTGGCAGCTGCTATAATTCAATTATCACCATGGAACAAAGATAGAATCTTGGTTGACCCATTTTGTGGTAGTGGAACTATCCCTATCGAGGCTGCAATGATAGCTATGAATATGGCTCCAGGACTTGACAGAGAATTTACAGCTGAAAAATGGAAAAACATTATTCCGGTAAAATCATGGTTCAAGGCAGTAGATGAGGCCAATGATGTTATAGATACAACATGTGAATTAAACATTGCCGGTTATGACATAGATTATAAAGTTTTAAAACTTGCAAGAGAAAATGTGAGAAATGCTGGTGTTGAAGATAAGATTCATTTTCAAGAAAGGGATATGAGGAAAACCAGCAATAATAAGAAATATGGATTTATTATCACTAATCCACCTTATGGTGAGAGACTTGGAGATAAGGAAACCGTAATAGAATTGTACAAAGATATGAAGATTACTTTTGATAAGAATCTTGAGGATTGGTCTTATTTCATTATCACTTCATTTGATGAATTTGAGAGATATTTTGGAAAGAATGCTGATAAAAAAAGGAAGTTGTACACTGGAATGATGAAAGCAAATCTTTATCAATATTTTGGAAGTAAACCTCCTAAAAGAGTGAATCCTATCAATTAAAATACATTATAGAAAAGAGGTTATATATATTGAAGATGAAAAAAAACATAAAAATGCTTTTTATATATGTATTTACAGTTGTCTTTATTGTGCCTACTTCTATTTGTGCTATCGATGCACCACAGGTTTCAGTTATTTTAGATAATGAGTATATAGTATATGACGAATATTATGGAATACCATATATTGATGATAATAACAGAACAATGGTACCACTAAGGCTTACATTAGAGTCATTTGGAGCTGAGGTAGAGTGGGTAGGAGAGTTGAATTTAGTAGTTATAAAACATGAGGATATAGTAGTTAATGTTCCAATAGGTGAAAAGTTTATATATAAAAACGAAGAAAAAATTGAAAATGATACATATGCTGTAAATAAGAAGAGCAGGATTTATCTACCTATAAGAATTGTTATGGAAGCTTTTGGATGTGAAGTATTGTGGGATGGTGATAATAGAGTAGTTATCATCAATTCTGATCATGGTCCTTATAAAGATAAAGCTAATGCTAGGTTTGATCTAAGAGAGGAAGGAAATGTAACTTCTGTCAAGGACCAAAAAGAGCTTGGTACATGTTGGGCATTTGCGGCACTTGGCTCCATTGAATCAAGTTTACTAAAGCAAACTGGAGAAATATATGATTTTTCTGAAGATAATGTGAGTTTGAAACACGGTTATAACTTGACTCAAGACCAAGGTGGAGATTTTATGCTTGCATTAGCATATTTCGCTAGATGGTCAGGTCCTATAATGGAAAGTGATGATGTATATGGAGACGGAATCTCATCACAAGATGTAAAAAGTGTTAAACACCTGCAAGAAGCTTACTTTATACCAGCCGATAATTTTGAAACCATAAAAGATACTGTTAAGAATTACGGAGGCGTTCATACATCTATCTATTGGGAATATAGAGATGTAGAAAATGAAAAGTATTACAACAAAAATACTTATTCCTTGAACTATAATGGCAAAGAAGAAACTAACCATGATGTAGTTATTGTTGGATGGGATGACGAATATCCTAAGGAGAATTTTATAATACAACCAGACGAGGATGGTGCTTTCATCTGTAAAAACAGTTTTGGTACTGATTTTGGTGAAGAAGGATATTTTTATATTTCTTATTATGACGCTTATATAGGTAAGCAAAATATGGTATATAGTAAAATAGAAGATAATGATAATTATGATAAAATATATCAAGCAGATTGGCTTGGATTAGTAGGGAAATTAGGATTCAATACAGACACAGGGTATTTTTCTAATGTTTATGAAACAGGTAATCAACAAGAAGAGTTAAAAGCTGTTAGCTTCTATACTACTGGCATTAACTCTAAATATGAAGTATACCTTGTAGAAAACTTTACAGGTAAGGATGACTTGAAAAATATGATTTTCCTTGAAAGTGGATTCAGGGAATATAGTGGTTATTATACTATCAATCTAAAACAGCCTATAACACTTGATAAGAATAAGAAATTTGCAGTCATTGTCAAGATGACTACTCCTGGAACGAAATTTCCTATAGCTGCTGAATTTGACAGGGATGTCAAATGGCTTGGCAAAGTAGATTTAAGTGATGGTGAAGGCTATATAAGTTATGATGGAGAGATCTGGGAGGATACTGAGGAAGTATTACAGAGTAATGTATGCTTGAAAGCATTTACAGACATAGTGGTTGACCAATTAGTTAAAGATACAGCTGAGGAATCAGAAAGTCAACCAGTTGAGCAATCCGATACAGAAAATGTATCTAATCCAGATGAAGCTACAGATGGAATTGAGTCTTCTAATGATAACCAGCCAACAGAAGTGTAGTAAGGATGTTGGTAAGTAATTAGAGTGCTTGTATGGAGGCAATAATGAAAGATAAATTAAAAGAATTATTGAAACAACTAAAAAACGCTGGAAAGGTATATATACAACCTCACAATATTCCTGACCCAGATTCTATAGCAAGCAGTTTAGGGATTAAGTTTTTACTGGATAAGTACGGAATCAAGTCAAAGATTATTCATGTACAGACAATTGAAAAAGCAAATTCAAAAAAGATGGTTGAACTGTTCAATATAAAGATGACAGTCAAAAATGAGATGAAGTACAATAAAGATGATTTTGTTATATTGGTTGATACACAGTTAGGTAATTCTAATGTAACTAATCTCATTAAGCAGAATGTAATGGTAATCGATCATCATGAGATTGTTAATGATACTGATACTTATCTTTTTAAAGATATCAGGTCAGATATTGGTGCATGTTCATCAATAGTAGCAGAATATTTTTATGTCAATGATATTCCTTTGACTGTTAACGTAGCTACTGCACTATTGTATGGAATAATGATGGATACTGATAATCTGTCTAGACGTGTTAATGATCTTGATATAGAAATGTTTTATTTCTTATATAATCAAGCAGAGATTAGTATGATAAAATCACTGAAATTAAATCAGATTGTAAAATCTGATTTAATTGCGTATGCAAAAGCATTAAATAATGTAGAAATATATGGTTATTTGGGCTTTGTCCATATAGAAGATTGTAATGATTCTCTTCTCGGGACTATCAGTGATATGGTTAATACAATAGAGGGTGTATCCGTTGTTGTGGCATATGCCAAGAGAGCGGATGGAGTAAAATTTTCTATTCGTAGTGAAAGCACCAAAATCAAGGCTAACAAGTTAATGCGATTCATTATGGCTCATAGAGGTGTTGGCGGAGGACATGATGAGATGGCTGGAGGTTTCATGCCTGCTGATAAGATGGATTTTTTGAATAATAAACGACTAGATACATTCATTAGACATAGAGCTATCAATTATGTAGAAAAGGAAGATAGTGATTTATAAAAAAATAATACGTTTACTTTTACTAGCTATTAATGATATTATATTAATATGTTATTGTTTTAATATTATATCTTTGAGGTGATCTTATGAGAGAGAATACATTTAAAATTGACGGATTAGATGGACATAAGATTTTTGTAGCTAGTTGGATGCCAGAAAACAATGAAAAAATTAATGGTGTTGTTCAGATAAATCATGGAATGGCAGAACATTGTTTAAGGTATAGAGATTTTGCCAAGTTCCTTACGGATAATGGTTATGGTGTATATGCTCATGACCATAGAGGGCATGGACAGAGTCTGGATGTAGAAGAAGATATAGGCTTTTTCAATGACAAGGAAGGTTGGAATAATGTTATAGATGAAGCATATAAGGTAACAGAGCATATAAAAAGAGAAAATAAGAATACTGATATTTTTGTGTTAGGTCATAGTATGGGGTCTCTTATAACACGTGGTTACATACAGAAGTATGGTAATGAGGTTAAAGGGGCTGTTATAAGTGGAACAAGTGCTACAAAGGGTTTCTTGGGAGTGGCAGGAATCGGAGTAGCAAGATTGATTTGCTTAACAAAAGGGAACAGGCATAAAAGTAAGTTGCTTACAGACCTTAGCTTTGGTAGTTTTAATAAGAAATTTGCGCCTAATAAGACAGAATATGACTGGCTAAGCAGGGATGAACAACAAGTTAAGAAATATGTAGATGATGAGAAATGCGGTTTTATGTGTACTTCAAGATTTTATGTGGATCTATTAAAAGGGCTATCAAATATTTCTAAGAAACGTAATATTCTTAAAACGCCAAAAAACCTACCTATATTATTTATTTCTGGTGATAATGATCCTGTTGGTGATATGGGAAAGGGAATTAAAAAGATTACGGATACATATAAATCATTGGGATATAATGTGAAGGTTATATTATATGAAGGTGGAAGACATGAAATAATTAATGAAACTAATAATTCGGTAGTTTATGATGATATAGTTGGTTTTATTAATAGCTTGTAATAATAGATTTAACTTATAGAATGTTTGTTAAATATATGTTAGACGGTTAATATAGTATATTTAAAAGTTGGAAGTATATTAGAGGCTATATAATGTGGTAATGAATTTAAATTACCTTGTTATATGGCTTTTTTTGGTTATAGTGTATGTAAGTCAGAAAAAGTGTTTTGTTCTGACGTGGCTTTTGCAAAATAGTATATGTATATGTTACGCCAGCGAATTACTCGTCCTGAGTAAACTGCTGGGTTCGGCGTCCTGCCTCACTACTCCACATATACATATACTATTTTGCTTATAGTCCCCTTCAATGAAAACACAAAACACTTTTTCTTCTAAAAAGCATCATTAATGGCTATGATAGATATTCTTTATAAGAAATGAAGAAACTAAGAAGAGTTTGTTTTGATTGATATATGCTAATATGATACAATAAATTAATATATTTATACTTGATATAGTAATTAATAATTATAGAATTATATATATTATTATTAAAACTGAAAGGAACATTATTAATGAAGAGAAATGACGTGAAAATTATTATTGGAGTACTAATAGTAGCTGGAGTATTTTATCTTTTTAATCAATATAGAATCAGTAAGATGGATGTAAATAAGTTGTATGTGGAGATAAAAGTTGAAGGGGAATTGTATGAACGAGTTCAGTTGAGTGATGAGAAAGAGATTAAGATTGAAAGAGAAGATAGTTATAATATTATAAAGGTGCATGATAATGGTGTGGAGATGCTTGAAGCTAATTGCCCAGATCATGTCTGTGTCAGAACGGGTTTTATTAATAAAGTTGGTAGTACCATTGTTTGCCTTCCTCATAAGGTTTATGTGGAAATTGTTGGAGATGTGGAGGATGGATTAGATGCTATATCAGAGTAAAATCAAAAATCTTAGTAAAGTGCAGAAAATGGTATTCATTTCTATGTTAATAGCTTTTGCTTTGGTATTAGGATATCTTGAGAGAACATTTGTACCAGTAGTGCCTTTTCCAGGAGTAAAATTAGGGTTGGCTAATATTATTACTTTGACAAGTCTATATTTTTTGTGTTTCAAAGAAGCTTTTCTATTAGTAGTTCTAAGGGTGACTTTAAATAGTTTTTTTACGGGTTCATTTATAACAATATGGTATAGCTTATCAGGAGGTATACTTAGCTTGATAGTGATGTTTTTACTTATACATTATAGTAAAGATAAAGTAAGTATTGCTGGTATAAGCATTATTGGAGCGGTATCTCATAATATCGGACAACTCATAGTGGTAGCTATAACTACTGAAAGCATTAATGTAGCAGCAGCGTATTTCCCTATTCTAGCTGTTTCTGGTATTATTACGGGTATACTTATTGGTTTTACAGTTAATTACTTGTTACCATACATAAATCGAATATTTAAGTGATATCATATTCTAAGTTATGACATATTTCCCAGGAAATTAGTAGATAAAAAAATAATGGAAAGCAATTTGTCGAGTTTATTATCTATGTAAAGATAGTAGTAAGCTTATTTGTTATGTTTATTTATATTCCCAAGATGCATATTTACAATAACAGGGTTATTACGAAAATATTACATAAAAACCCAAAATATTACGATTGTATTACATAATGCAATAGTATCTTTTTTAATATAGTTTTTTTTGTTATAATTTTGTAGAACTTAGATATTTACTAAATGATGGGAAGTTAATAAGCAAAAAACAAGGGGGAGAGTCATGATACGGAAAATCATCACAACTGTATTAACAATTACGATAATGTTAAATCTATTTTCAGTTAATGCAAGTGCAGAAACCACTAATAACGGAAAATTTTTTATTAAATATGATGGACAAATTTATAAGTATAAAAATAGATTTGTAAAACTTGTAGTTGATGGAAAAGTTATTGAAACTGGGGAAATGCCTGCTATCGTAATAACAGAAGATGTAAACGGTGAGAAAGTAGGAAGAACATTAGTACCAGTAAGGGAAGTATGTGAATCGGAACAAATAGGAGCTAAAGTAGATTGGAACGGACCAAAGCAAGAAGCTTACATATCTTATGAAGATAAGTTTATTGTACTTAAAATTAACGAAAAGAAAGCCATAGTTAATAATAAAGAGGTTATGTTGGATGTACCAGCCAAGCTGATACAAAATGTAAATACTAAGAAATGGAAAACCATGGTACCTATTAGATTCATTGTAGAGACTTTTGGATATGAAGTTAACTGGAATGGAAAAGAATATAGTGCTGAAATGACCAAAAAAAGTAACCAACAAGGTCAAGATGATACAGATGAACAATCAGGGGAAGATGACCAGTCAGAAAATGATCAGTCAGAAAATGACCAAACTGATGTAGAGGATAATAAGGATAATGAAACAGGTGAAGATTCTGAGTCTAGTGAAGACCAGAACTCAAATAATGATAACGATAATGAAGATGAATTATTAGATAGTTTGGAATCTGGTGGAGCTAAGAATGAATTACCAACTGCGTTGAAAAATAATCCTGTAGTATGGATGGTTGACGATGATGTGCTATCAAAAATAAATGATAGATATACAGAAACAACTATCGCCAGAAAATTATGCCCAACTACAAAGGTCAAATCTATAGAGTATGAAAGTGACAAAGTTAATAAAAAATTTGTTATAGAAGCGTCAAGCCCCATTACAGATGTTAAGAAATCTTATTGGAAAAACAGATTAATCATTGATGTAGATAATTCAAAATGGGATATGGACAAATATGAAAAGACATTTGATGATAATCCTATAATAACAGGAGTTCGCTCCAGTCAATTTGCAGATACGATAACAAGAATCGTATTTGATTTAAAAGGTGAAGGATATAAATTCAATGTTTATCTATCAGAAGATAGGAAAAAAATAAATATTGAAGTTCAAAATAATTCAATCTATGGTATACACCTTGGGCAAAATGACAAAGGTGACTATATTAAGATTTTAGGAGTTAAAGCTCCTGATGTAAAACCATTCAGATTAAGTAATCCTGATAGAATAGTTTTTGATTTACCTAATACAGAATCTCTTCTTAGTACTAGATCTTCAACAGCAGAAGGGCAATATGTAAAAGAAATCAGGACTGCGCAATTTGATGAGACAACAACTAGAATTGTAATCGAGACAGATGGACAAGCAGATTATACAATATCAGAAGAAAGTGGCTCCGCTACTATTATTCAGCTAATTGAACCATCTTATGATAATATAAAATATATTAATTATGACAATCCTACTATAGTACTTCAAAAGGATGGTAAAGAAATTAATTTATCAAATATTAAATGTACAGATGACTACACAAATAGAAAATACATAATTCAGTTACCTGGTGATTATAGAGAGTTATTTGGTAGCGGTACAATAAGAATTAATGACGGTATTATTAACTCAGTTGATATTACAAATGATAAAGGTAATACAGTATTAACTATTGATGAGAATAGCGTATATGACTATAGAATAACTGAGGATAAAGATAATATATATATTAAAGCATTCAAGCCAAAAGAATTATATTCCAAGGTTATAGTGATAGACCCAGGACATGGAGGAAAAGACCCTGGTGCATCAGATAATGGATTAGTGGAAAAAGAGCTAAACTTTGATATTGTCTTATACTTAAAAGAATATCTAGACAAAGAAAAAGATATCAAAGTATATTATACAAGACTTGATGATTCATACCCTACATTAGGTGATAGGACTGATTTAGCTAATGATGTAGACGCAGACTTTTTCATTAGTGTACATAACAACTGGTATACTTCAAGTGCTCATGGAACAGAAGTATATTATTTAGCACCATCAAGTAAGCCGGGTATGACATCAATAAAACTTGCAGAAATATTCCAAAAAGCAATTGTAAGTGCGGTAGGAACGAAAGATAGAGGTATCAAATCAGGTAATCTATTTGTACTTAGAAATACTGATATGCCTGCTGTTTTAATAGAAGTAGCCTTCTTATCCAATCCTACTGATGTTGCAAAATTGAAAAGTGAAACTTTTAAGAAGAATACAGCTAATGCAATATACAAAGCAATACTAGAAGCTTTCAAAAAATATCCAACTGGAAGATAGACATTTATCTAGGGAACAATTACATGATTGTTCCCTACAAATATATTCTACTTACAATAAGATCCACAATATTACAAAAAAACACTGTTGTAGCTTTCACTAATTAGGTATAAAATATAATTACCAAATATTTACAAATAAGAGGGGGAAGATTATGTATAGTGTTATAAATGCTTTTGTAGTATCATTGATAACTATGGGTTTGGTTATTAATACGGTTTCTATGAAGAGTAATATATTTTATTATGAATTTGAAAAACAAGATGAAGGAATATTGACTAGTGAGGAAATTGATTTAAAAAATAATAAAAATGTAGAAGAAAACATAAGATATACATTACAATACTTGTTTGACAATAATGAAGGTCATTATTCATTTATACCAGAGGAAGTGAAAATCACTAATATTTTGTTTATTAATGGTTCGCTAGAAATTGAGGTATCAGAAGATATACTTAATTATGGTGGTACTGCTAGGGAAATCTCTATGGTGGATCAGATTCTAGCAACAGTCTTTTCTATTAATGATATAGAAGAATTTTCACTTTTTATAGAGGGTGACCGAGAAGTTCTTAATGAAGGAACAAGTATAAAAGAATATACAAGAGATGAATGGGAAGAAAGGATGAATACAATTGAGCAGAATTGATGGAAGACAAAAGGATGAGCTTAGAGAAGTTAAGATTACAAAGGATTTTATTAAATATCCTGAGGGTTCAGTATTAATAGAAATGGGAGAAACAAAAGTAATATGTAATGCTTCGGTAGAAGATAGAGTTCCTCCTTTTAAAAAGGATTCGGGAGAAGGTTGGGTGACTGCTGAGTATTCTATGTTGCCTAGAGCTACTCTTGATAGAAATACCAGAGATATCAGCAGATTAAAAAAGAATAACCGTTCAGTAGAGATTCAGAGATTGATTGGTAGAGCGCTTAGGTCTGTAGTAGATTATAAGGCTCTTGGAGAAAGAACAATAACTTTGGATTGTGATGTTATTCAAGCTGATGGTGGGACAAGGACTGCTTCTATAACAGGTGCTTTTGTAGCGCTAGTGTTAGCCTGTAAAAAGCTTTTGAATGATGGACTGATAGATAAGATGCCTATTTCTTCTTATGTGGCTGCTATCAGCGTTGGAATAGTTGATGATGAGGAATTATTGGATTTATGTTATGCAGAGGACAGTCATGCGAAAGTTGATATGAATGTTGTTATAACTGATAAAGGAGAATTTATTGAAGTGCAGGGTACAGGTGAAGAATCTCCTTTTACTAGGGAACAGTTGAATAAGTTATTGGATTTGGGTGAAAAAGGAGTAGAGGAGCTTATTAAGTTGCAAAAAGAGGTATTGGAGGATTAATTATTAGTTGGCTAACGTGTGGGTAGAGGAGTGTGTAATAGTTGATTTTTACTTGCCTTACCTTGAGGAGCAGACGGTCTGCGTAAAAATCAACTATTACACAGCTCTAGTGGCTACGGTGGTAGAATAGATATATTCTATAATATTATTAATTAGATTTTACTGGTGATTTAATAGATTATTACTGAAGATAAGAGGAGACGTGTTGATGAAGGAAAAGATTATTTTTGCTACTAAGAATAGGGGAAAGATAAAAGAGATAAATATGATTATGGAGGATACTAATTATGAGGTTATATCTATGGAGGATGCAGGAATAGATATAGATATAGTTGAGGATGGTTCTACTTTCTTGGAGAATGCAATTATCAAGGCTAAAGAAGTTATGAAGATTGCTGATTGTATTGTTATGGCTGATGATTCGGGACTTGAGGTAGATTATCTTGATAAGGCTCCTGGTATTTATTCTGCTAGATTTGGTGGAGAGGATACTTCTTATAGGATTAAGAATAAGATGATTATTGATAAGTTGGAAGGTGTAGAGGAGAAAGATAGGACTGCAAGGTTTGTGTGTGCTATTGCCGCGGTATTTCCTGATGGTGAAGTTTTAACTACTAGAGGTACTGTAGAAGGGATTATTATCCATGAAGAGAGAGGGAGTAATGGATTTGGTTATGATCCTATTTTTTATGTACCAGAATATTCATGTACAACAGCTGAAATGGATAATGAATCAAAAAACAAGATAAGTCATAGGGGTAAGGCTTTAAGAAGTATGAAGGCTAAGATGGAAAGCCATAGAAACGGCTGTAAGTAGTTGTATTTAATATGAAGAAATAGTTAGAGTCATAAAACGGAGAGAATATATGAAGATACTTGTAATTAGTGATACACATGGAAATTTGAGAAATGTAATAAAAGTAATTAAAGATACAAAAGATATAGATAGAATAATTCATTTGGGTGATTATGAGAGAGATGTTGAAGAACTAGAGATAATTTCTAATGTACCTATAGATTTTGTGCCTGGTAATTGTGATTTTAATTCTTATGCACCTAGAGAAAAAATACTTGATTTTTATGGCTTGAAAATATTTATTACTCATGGACATTACTATGATGTTAAATGGGAGTATGATACTATATTAAAGGCTGCTAAACAGAAAAAGGTAGATCTTGTGCTATTTGGACATACACATGTATCATTAGTAGAGAATATAGATGATATTACAATTATTAATCCTGGCAGTATTTCATTGCCAAGAGATGGTAAAGGTTGTAGTTTCGGTATATTAGAGATAGAAAATAACGGTAAATTCCATATTACAATAAAAAAAATGGAAAAAAAACAAAAAAACTATTGACATTTGTTTGAAGCGTGTGTATAATAACTCTTGCGTTCGAAAAAGGACAGCAAATATCATAAGCAACGGGGTGTGGCTCAGCTTGGCTAGAGCGCTTGATTTGGGTTCAAGAGGCCGCAGGTTCGAATCCTGTCACCCCGATACCTTATGCGGGTGTAGTTCAATGGTAGAACACCAGCCTTCCAAGCTGGATACGTGGGTTCGATTCCCATCACCCGCTTTGTAATTAGAAATGATTACAGACAAGGCATTGAACTTGTGATGTGCCTGTAGCTCAGTAGGATAGAGCAGTGGCCTTCTAAGCCACGTGTCCGGGGTTCGAATCCCTGCAGGCACGCTAGGCAATTAAATATAAGTTGCTAAATATATGGTGGGTATAGCTCAGTTGGTTAGAGCGCAAGATTGTGGCTCTTGAGGCCGTGGGTTCGAATCCCATTACTCACCCTATAATATTAATGGGTAGTCGCCAAGCGGTAAGGCACTAGACTTTGACTCTAGTATGCGTAGGTTCGAATCCTGCCTACCCAGTTTTGGGCTACTAGCTCAGTTGGCTAGAGCACTGGACTCTTAATCCAGGTGTCCTGGGTTCGAATCCCAGGTGGCTCATGGCTTACAAAAAAAGTAAGAAAAAAATAAAAAAATTACTTGACATAATTAAATAATTGTTATATTATTGTATAGGTAATTTACACAATGCGCGGATGTGGCGGAATTGGCAGACGCACTAGACTTAGGATCTAGCGCCTAACGGCGTGGGGGTTCGACTCCCTTCATCCGCATTGATAAAAGCACTTGGTATCCAAGTGCTTTTTGCTTGTATGCATATATATCATATTAATATAAATATATATGCAATGAACATGAGTATAAAATTTTTCTTCATTAATTAAATATGATTATAATTGAGTATCCAAAAAACGAATGTTTTCTTCTTTGCATAAGTTACTATTATGAAATCTAGTATCAAATGTTACTTCTTTCACAAACCAACTAGGCGGGATAAAACTGTTTGCTGACTCTTCGCTATCAAATTCCACTTCTGCCATGATTAATCCTTCTAATTTATCATTAAAAATGTCAAGTTCTACAGTCAATGATTTATCAAGAGGAATATAATATCTTTTTTTACTTATTATATTATGATCTACTTTGGATTTTAAAGTATTATATTGCTCCATTGAGATTTTATCTTCAAATTCTTGTCTTATCATTAAACCAGAGGATTTATAGGTTACATAGTAAGATTCATCAGTTTTTCTAATTCTGATGACAGGATTGGTACAGATGTAACCTTGTTCTATATTAATATGTGGGTATTTTGTTATTTTGTCTAAGGGTAGGTTAATGAGATACTTTTTTTCTATTTCCATGAAGCTAATCTGATCCTTTCTATTTAAAATGGTATTCTATCAATTATTAAGATATATAATAGTTTTTGTGCATTTATAATTTATTACATGCTATAAGCCTATAAATAGTATATAGATTATCAACATTATAATACTGCAATAGAAAAATGTAGTGGTTGAACTATGCTTCTTTGGTGCGTAGAGATATTTTTCTTTTAAAAACTCTTTTATTTCCTGTTTAGATTTTAATGCGTATTCTTGCTGTAGACGATATTTGTATTTTTTTGAAACGGATGCTCTATAATGTTTAGTAGAGTATTTAAAAACATTGAAAGTGCCTTGATCATCAATGAATACGATTCCGGTAATAATAAAGATAAGTAGATTAACCAAAAATAGTTTCTCTAAAAAAATATGAAATAGAGTTATTGAATGGGTTGTTAATCTTTTATCAAAAACGGCAAGTAATAAGCTGGCAATAATAGCAATCAATATATAAATAATAATTTTTTTAACATTTTTTTTCATAATAGTCCTCCGTTGATTAAACTTATAATTTCTATTTATATGTTATTTATGTTACTCAATAAGAATATAAATATTATATCATAATATATTTATTTTCAACATACATAGATTTTAATTTCATCATTATTCAGCATACACGATTCGATATTATAATTTATTATTATTTTAGAAAGAACAAAAATAGCTATAAACCTACAAAATATCGCATGTAATTTAATGCAAAAACGCTATGATATGGCAAAGTATTAGCATATTAACCTATTATCAAAACCTTTACAAAGGATAAAATATGATATATAATTATTTAAGTATAATCTTGTTTTACTGGTCACAGAGTAACGCAAAATTATCAAAACCCGACTAAAAGGATACATAAAAAAATAATATCTAGGGTGGGATAACAACAATTTTAAAGGAGGATTTTTATGAAGAAATTATTAGCTTTACTACTAGTGTTGACAATGACATTTTCACTAGCAGCATGTGGCAACAAAGATAAGGATAAAACGACGCCAAGTGACGACGATAAGACAGTAACTGACAATGGAGATCAAGATAAAGATCAAGATGGAGACAAAGATACTTCAGAAGATAAAAAAGTACTTAATTTGATTTCAACTTCTAACATTCCATCATTAATTACATGGCAAGCAACTGATACTGTATCTTTTCAAGTATTAGGAAATGTAATTAGTGGTCTATATGTATTAGGTACTGATGGTACAGCTAAACCAGAAATGGCTGAATCATATGATGTTTCAGAAGATGGACTTACATATACTTTCCATTTACGTAAAGGTGTTCAATGGGCTGATATAAATGGAGAACCTTATGGAGAAGTAACTGCAAACGATTTTGTATTCGCTTGGAAAAAGTTATTAGATCCAGCAGAAGCATGTCAATATGCTAATATGCTTGCGACAGCTTCAATCAAGAACGGTAAAGAAGCTTTCTTGCTACAAAATAAAATAGTTAACTTTGAAAGAGAAGAAAAGAATTTAAAAGCTCTTAAAGTTGATGCTTATAAAGATACTGAAAACGCAACTGCTCAAGAGCAATTTGATGAAGCTAAGAAAGAATTAGAAGCAAAATTAGCAGAAGAAAAGAAATTCTTTGAAGAAAACTATGGTTCTTTAGATGAAGCAAAAGCTGAGCTTGCTGAATTAGCTAAAAACTTAGCTGTAACAGCTGAAGATGATTATACTCTAAAAGTTGAATTATCTAATCCAGTTCCATATTTCATTGACTTAATGTGTTTCGCTTCATTCTTCCCAGCAAGCGAAAAATATTATAATGAAACTGGAAAAGAAAAATATGGTAAATCAGTAGACGCTCTTTTATATAATGGAGCATTCATTTTCAAAGAGTGGAAAACATCTGAAAGACATTACTTAGAAAAAAATCCTATATATTGGGATGTTGCTAATGTTGAATTAGATGCATTGGATTTCCGTGTAATTGAAGGAATTAATAACGATACACGAGTTCAAATGTATTTAGATGGTGAACTAGATACTACAACATTATCTGGTGAGAATGTTGAAAGATATGGTAATAGACCAGATGCAGTTGAACTTCCAGAAACAGTTATATTCTATGCAGAAGTTAATGTTAACAATGGTGCATTAACTCCAACTAAAAAAGTATTAAGAGATGTTAGAGCAAGAAAAGCATTAAATATGGCTTTTGATAAAACATATATTACAGACGTTATATTCAAAAATGGTTCATTACCAGCAGATTTCTTTGTTCCAAAAGATTTTGTATCTAGTAAAGAACATGATGGTAAAGATTTCCGTCAAGTAGCAGAAGATTTATATGGTGGCGGAGAAGGATATAATAAATATAATCCAGAAAAAGCAAAAGAAATATGGACACAAGTTTTAGATGAACTTAAAGTTGACAAAGTAAATATTGAATGTATTATCTTTGATGGTGATGAAAGTAAACAAGTAGGAACACATATCAAAGATGAAATAGAAAAGAATTTACCAAATACAACAGTAGAATTACTAGTACTTCCATTCTCAGAGAAGCTTAGAAGAACTACAGAAGGTGACTTCTCTATGAACTGGGGAGGATGGGGTCCTGACTATCCAGACCCAATGACTTTCATGGACATGTGGATTACTGGAGGAGAATATAACAGAGGTAAATATTCTAATCCAACTTATGATGAAGGTATTGATGCATGTAGATCTGGTGAGTTAACTGCTCCTTCTAAAACAAAAGATCGTTTTGAAAAATTGGTAGAATTAGAAAAAATATTACTTGAAGATGAACAAGTAATTATTCCAATCTATCAACGTAGTGGTTTAGGTCTTAGAAATCCTAAAATTAAAGATTTAGTATTACAAAAATTTGGTGCAGACTATATTTATAAATGGGTTAAAATAGCAGAATAAGACACTATAATTAACTAAATATATTATAAAATTTTGGCAGGTGATCCTGCCAAAATTTGTGTTATATATTATTTTAGTTCGTTAAAGTATTAATTGATTGGAGGTTAATTATGATTCGCTATGTCATTGAAAGAATCGCTTTAATAGTCTTAACTTTATTTATTGTATTAACGATAAATTTCTTTTTATTAAGACTTATGCCTGGTACCCCATTTGATAATCCTAAGATAACGGAAGTTCAACAACAACTTATGAAGGAAAAATATGGGCTTGATGATCCAGCGTATGTACAATATTTTAGATATTTAAAACAAGTAGTATTTGAACGTGATTTAGGAAATTCATTTAAATTGCAAGACCAGCCAGTTCTAAAATTAATAACTATGAAATTACCTCATACTGTAAAAATTGGAACAATAGCTCTAATTTTTGGTGTTATTGTTGGGATTTTTCTTGGTTCTATTGCTGCAATATATAAGAACTCCATTTGGGATAATTTAGTTACAATTTTAGCTGTTATAGGGGTATCGATTCCAAGTTTTGTAATGGCAGCATTTTTACAATATTTTCTATGTGCAAAATTAGGATGGTTTCCATATATATATAAACCAGTAGATGTTATGCGTAATGTATCTTTTTGGGATTCAATCTATTCATCTATATTACCAGCGTTTTCATTAGGCTTATTTGTTATCTCGTCAACAATGAGATATATGCGTTCTGAATTAGTAGAAGTTTTAAGCAGCGATTACATACTACTTGCTCGAGCAAAAGGCTTAAGTAAACCAAAAGTAATATTCAGACATGCGCTTAGAAATGCTTTAATACCAGTAGTAACTATTTTAGGACCTATGGCTGTTAGTATATTGACTGGTTCAGTTGTTGTAGAACAATTCTTTGGTGTTCCTGGATTAGGGAAATTAATGGTAAATGCATCTTTTACTAATGATTATTTTTTAATATTAGGTGTTAACTTAGTATATAGCTTTTTATTAGTAACAGTAATTCTGATAGTCGATTTATTATATGGTGTTATAGATCCAAGAATCAGACTAAAAGGAGGTGGAGTATAGGATGGCATTATCAAAAGAGAAATTTAAGTTAGCTGAACATGATTTTACTAATGTAGATAAAATGAATACTGAAAGTGTTTCATTTTGGAAAGATGCTAGAAGAAGAATTAAAAAGAATAAAGGCGCTATGATAGGATTCTATTCAATAATAATATTGATTATACTTGCAATTTTTGGTCCTATAAGCCCTATAAATCAAAAAAATACAGATGGAACAGTATTTGAATATGATTCTGCCCCAATACTTCTTAATGAGAAAGGGGAAGAGATTTCCAAAAAGGATATATCTTATGTACCTCCTAGAATTCCTGGCTTAGAAAAATTAGGTATATTTGATGGTCATTCTAATATCGTTGTGGCTACTTTTGATTTAATTGTAGGTGAATTACCTAAGACTGATGAATTTGATGAATTAAAAAAACCCATGAATCGTAAAAAATTAATAGAGAAATTAAATATTCCGTACCATCCTTTCAATATTAATTTTGAAAAAATATATGAAAATGATGAAGGGGTTATTACAGCTAAGATCAAGGTAGTATCCACAGACGAAGTACTTGAGTTACCTTACGAAGACTTAATAAGCGAATATTCAAGATATAAACCTGGTACCTTTAAATTATTAAGTTCAACAATTGATGAATATGGTGTTGAAATGCTTAAGATAAATGCTGATTTCTATGCTATCCAAGGCATTAAGAATCTATACTTTTGGTTTGGAACTGATAAATTGGCTCTAGACCAATGGACTAGATTATGGATTGGTGTTAGGGTATCATTAATTATAGCATTAGCTTCATTGATAGTTGATTTTACATTAGGTATTTTATATGGAACTATAGCTGGATTTTATGGTGGAACTAAAGTGGATACAATCATGATGCGTATTACCGAAATATTAGGTAGTATTCCTAGCTTAGTTTTAATGATTATATTTTTGAGTATAAGTGGTACGATAGGAGATTTTATTGATGGTATTTTGCCCGGTCATCAAGGAACAACCACAATCAGATTAATAATACTTATATTAGCAATGAGTTTAACTGGTTGGATTGGTGTTGCAAGGGTTGTAAGATCTCAAATTCTAAAATTAAGAGAACAAGAATTTATATTAGCATCTAGAACTTTAGGAGCATCTAAGAGAAGATTAATGAGAAAACATCTTTTCCCTAATATTATAGGTCAAATATTAGTTATGGCTACATTTTCTATTCCTGGAGCTATATTCTATGAGGCATTTTTAACATTTATTGGGTTAGGATTACCTATACCAATGTCATCACTTGGTATATTAGTTAATGAGGGATATCACTCTTTCAAAACAATACCAAGTATGCTGTTGATACCAGCAACAGTAATGTCAATATTAATGTTAGCTATTAATTTATTAGCTAACGGATTAAGAGATGCACTAGATCCACGTATGAGATAGAAGGGAGAAAGAAGATGAATAAAGAAAAAATATTAGAAGTCAAAGATTTAGAAATCTCTTTCAGAACTCATGCTGGGGATGTGCAGGCTGTAAGAGGAATCTCTTTTGACTTATTCAAAGGTGAAACATTAGCCATAGTAGGAGAATCGGGCTCAGGTAAATCAGTAACAGTTAAAGGTGTAATGGGATTATTAGCAGATAATGGATACTATAAAAATGGTCATATCTTATTTGAAGGTCATGATGTTACTAAAATGAAAGAGGCACAGCTCCATTCTGTAAGAGGGAATAAAATGGCTATGATTTTTCAAGATCCAATGACATCTTTGGATCCAACCATGACAATTGGTAAACAAATTATGGAAGTTATAAGACTTCACCAAAAAGTTTCTAAGAAAGAAGCTTTTGAAAAAGCTGTAAAATTAATTGATATGGTAGGAATTCCAGAGCCAAGATCTAGAATGAAACAATACCCTCATCAATTTTCAGGTGGAATGAGACAGAGAATAGTTATAGCTATTGCATTAGCTTGTGAGCCTACTATCCTAATAGCAGATGAACCTACTACTGCACTTGATGTTACTATTCAAGCTCAGATTTTAGATTTAGTTAAAGATCTACAACAAAAGATTGGTGCTTCAGTTATATTCATAACTCACGATTTAGGTGTAGTAGCAAATGTCGCTGATCGTGTTGCAGTTATGTATGCTGGTAAAATGGTTGAGGTCGGAACAAGTGATGAAGTATTCTATGATCCAAGACATCCATATACATGGGGGTTAATAGGTTCAATGCCTGATCTTGAAACAGAAGGTGAATTATATGCTATACCAGGTACACCTCCTAACTTGATTAAGCCACCTGTAGGTGATGCATTTGCAATAAGAAATAAATTTGCTATGGATGTAGATTTTGAAGAACAGCCACCAATGTTTGAAATATCAAAAACTCATAAAGCTGCTACTTGGCTGTTACATGAGAACGCCCCTGAAGTAACACCACCAGATGTTATTATTAAACGTAGAGAGCGTTTGAAAGAGGTGAATAGCTAAATGAGTGAAAAGGAAGTATTAGTTGAATTACAAAATTTAAAACAGTATTTTAAGCTTGGTAGAAAAAGTGTTGTTAAAGCTGTTGATGATATTTCATTTAAGATCTATAAAGGTGAAACATTTGGATTAGTTGGAGAATCTGGATCAGGTAAGTCTACAACAGGTAGAACTATGATTAGATTATATAATCCAACAAGTGGAAAGATTTTCATGGAAGGTGACAGAATTGACGGTAAGGTTCCTAAAAAAGTAGTTGCCAATGTTAATAGAAACATGCAAATGATTTTCCAAGACCCAATGGCATGTCTTAACCCACGTATGAAGGTTGAGGACATTATTGCTGAAGGTATAGATATTCATAAATTAGCTAAAAACAAAGAAGAGAGACACCAAAAAATTGTAGAAATGTTAAATATAGTTGGACTCAATGAACAACATGCTGACCGTTATCCTCATGAATTCTCAGGTGGTCAAAGACAAAGAATAGGTATAGCTAGAGCTATGGCTGTTGAACCAAAGTTCATAATAGCTGATGAACCTATATCTGCACTTGACGTTTCAATTCAAGCACAAGTTGTAAACTTGATGAATGAATTAAAACAAAAAAGAGGATTAACATATTTGTTTATTGCCCATGACTTATCAATGGTTAAATATATCAGTGATAGAATAGCAGTTATGTATAAAGGTAAAATAATGGAGCTTACAACAAGTAAACAATTATTTGAGAAACCTTTACATCCATATACAAGATCATTGTTATCAGCTATTCCACTACCAGACCCTATTACTGAGAGAACTAGAAGACGTCATGCTTATGTTCCAGAAAAAGAGCATGATTACTCAGCTCACCAACCAGAATGGATTGAGGTTGACCCAGGTCACTTCATTTATGGTAATGAAAAAGAAATAGAAAAGTGGGACGCACTGTATAGATAGAACAAAAATAAGACTACATAGATATTTGACTATGTAGTCTTATTTTACGTCTTGCTATAATAAATTTTTTATAATATAAGATAAAAGTCAATAAACTAAAAAAATTATATTTTAATTAGGAAAATATATATCCTATTAAAATATAATTTTTTTTATTCTAAACATATATGTACGAAAATAATTTATTAATATTTTTGGTTGTAATATTTTCAATACTTGCTTCTTCAGCAGCTTGTATAACACTCTCATAAGGCAATTGATAAATATATGAAATATCCAAAGGACTATAAGAATTAGGGACTTTTTGTTTTACTTCTCTAGAAAACAATTTGCATATGTCGCTACTTCCATAAAACATAATCATAATAAAAGAATGTTTTGTTATACTATCAATATCATTATTTCTCATAATTTTTTTTATCTCATGATTTGAGATATCTAATAGTTCAGAGACAACATCCATATCAATAACATCCTTTTCCTCAGTTTTTAAAAATAAGTCTATTTTTTGTAGTTTAGGAGAAAGATGATTGTTATAATAATCAAGATATGTAGCCATTTAAAAACCTCCTGGAAAAATTACTAAAACACTTTTTTTGCAAAAGTGTAAATACTATAGTAAGTAATTATTATAAAATTTTATCTAAGTAGATTATAACTTATTATGCATACAAAATCATATGTAATAAATGGTTTTTTACTGGTTACAAATACCATAGTAAAAAAATGATTATGGTTAATACTATGATTACGGAGGTGATTTTAAATGGCATACAACAAGCAAGCAACAGATGCACTTAACAAATTTAAGTATGAAATAGCTAACGAGCTTAACGTTAACTTGAAACAAGGTTATAATGGAGATTTAACTTCTGCACAAGCTGGTTCAGTAGGTGGAGAAATGGTTAAGAGAATGATCGAAAAACAAGAGCAATCAATGTCATCAGGTGGTTCTTATTAATCACTTAACAACGATAATTAAATCATATTAAAATCCTAGAGATTGTATTTCTGGGATTTTTTTATTTCGAAAAATATGTATAAAAACTTCTAGAAAAAACCATACTTAATTAATGTGACAGATTAATCTAACATTAATGAATCTTTACAGCAGCATTTATGGTAAAAGTCTTAATTAGTAAATTAAGATAATAGTAAAAATGTGTAGATTTATCAGAATCACTATGGTATAATATACAAATGGTTAAATAGGAATAGCTATGCCCTTTTATATAGAATGATAATAATATGAGAAAAGCACACTTCATCTTCAAAGATAATAAAAAAGGGAAGAAATGACTTTCCTACTATATAAATTAAGGAGGAACAATTTTAAAATGAACGTAAATGTAGAAACACTAGAGAAAAGCATGGTTAAACTAACCATTGAAGTCGATGCAGATCGCTTTGAAGAAGGCATGAAGCATGCATATAATAAGAATAAGAGTAAGATTACTGTTCCAGGATTCAGAAAAGGTAAAGTACCTAGACAATTAATTGAAAAGACTTATGGAGCAGAAATTTTTTATGAGGATGCTGTCAACTACATAATTCCAGAAGCATATGATAAAGCTATAGAAGAGAATAAATTAGAGGTTGTTTCAAGACCAGAAGTTGACGTACAACAAGTAGAAAAAGGAAAATCAATGATTTTTACTGCCGAAGTTGCTGTTAAACCTGAAGTGACTTTAGGAGAATATAAAAATATAGAAGTTGAAAAGAGTAATATAGAAGTAACTGATGAAGATATTACAGGTGAAATTGAAAAAGTAAGAGACAAGAATTCAAGATTAGTTGATGTAACTGATAGAGCTGTTCAAGACAACGATCAAGTTATGATTGATTTTGAAGGTTTTGTAGATGGAGAAGCATTTGAAGGTGGCAAAGCTGAAAATTATTCATTAACTATAGGTTCACATTCTTTCATTGATACATTTGAAGAACAATTAATTGGAAAGACTATTGGTGAAGATATAGAAGTTAATGTTACTTTCCCAGAAGATTATCAACAAGAAGATTTACAAGGAAAAGAAGCATTATTCAAAGTTAAAGTTAATGAAATCAAATTCAAAGAATTACCAGAAGTAGATGACGAATTCGCAAAAGACGTATCCGAATTTGACACTCTTGATGAATATAAAGAAGACATTAAGGCAAAACTCTTAGAGCAAAAAGAAAATACAGCTAAAAGTAAAAAACAAGAAGATGTCTTAGAAAAAGTTATAGAAACTGCTACAATGGAAATAGCAGATCCTATGATTGACTTACAAGCAGAAAATATGACTAATGATTTTGCTACAAGACTTCAATATCAAGGTTTATCACTAGAGCAATATTTTGGATTCACAGGTCAGAACATGGCAACATTAAAAGAAACTATGAAGACTGATGCTGAAAAGAGAATCAAATCTAGATTAGTATTAGAAGCTATCGCTAAAGCTGAAAATATTGAAGTTTCAGAAGACGAATTAAAAGAAGAACTACAAAAAATGGCAGAAGCATACAATATGGAATATGACAAAATAGCAGAGACTATTGGTGAAGAAGAAAAAGAATCTATTCAAGATGATATCAAAAATCGTAAAGCACTTGATTTTATTGCTGAGCAAGCTAAAGAAGTGTAATAATAAGTATATCATTTGCGTAAGATAAAAGGTAGAGGAGGTAAATAATATGAGTTTAGTACCTTACGTCATAGAGCAAACCAGCAGAGGAGAAAGATCATATGATATTTTTTCCAGACTCTTAAAAGAAAGAATCATTTTCTTAGGAGAGGAAGTTACTGATGCAGCTGCAAGTGTAATTGTGGCACAGTTATTATTTCTAGAAGCTGAAGACCCAGAAAAAGACATTCATTTATATATAAATAGTCCAGGAGGATCAATTACTGCAGGAATGGCTATATATGATACTATGCAATACATTAAACCAGATGTATCAACAATATGTATTGGTATGGCTGCTAGTATGGGATCATTTTTACTTGCTGGTGGAGCGAAAGGGAAAAGATATGCTTTACCTAACGCAGAAATAATGATACATCAACCACTTGGAGGAATCCAAGGGCAAGCTGTTGATATCAAGATACATGCAGATAGAATAATCGAGATTAGAGAGAAACTTAATAAAATTTTAAGTGAAAAGACTGGTCAGCCATTAGAGGTTATAGAGAAAGATACTGATAGAGATAACTTCTTAACAGCTGAAGCTGCTAAAGAATATGGTCTTATTGACAAAGTGTTTGAAAAAAGATAGCCGAAAGTAGGTGAAGCAGTGGCTAATAAATATGAAGACAAGAAACAACTTAGATGTTCATTCTGTCACAAAGCTCAAGATCAAGTAAGAAAGCTTATCGCAGGACCTAACGTCTATATTTGTGACGAATGTATTGAATTATGTGCAGAAATCATAGAAGAAGAATTCCAAGATTACAAAGAAGCACAAGATCTTGAAAATATACCGAAGCCTCTTGAGATAAAGACATTTCTAGATGATTATGTTATTGGTCAAGAAGATGCTAAGAAAACATTAGCAGTTGCTGTGTATAATCATTATAAAAGAATAAGAAGTGATTTTAAGAATGAGGATGTAGAACTTAAAAAGAGTAATATACTCATGGTTGGACCTACGGGTTCAGGTAAAACATACATGGCTCAAACATTAGCTAAAATGTTAGGCGTACCTTTTGCAATTGCAGATGCTACTTCTTTAACTGAAGCAGGTTATGTTGGCGAAGATGTTGAAAACATATTACTACGTCTTATTCAGGCAGCAGATTTTGACATTGAAAAGGCTGAACAAGGTATTATATATATTGATGAGATTGACAAGATAGCTAGAAAATCCGATAATCCATCTATAACAAGAGATGTAAGTGGTGAGGGTGTTCAACAGGCACTATTAAAGATTTTAGAAGGTACTATTGCTTCTGTTCCTCCACAAGGTGGAAGAAAGCATCCACATCAGGAATTTATTCAAATAGATACAACTAATATTCTATTTATTTGTGCTGGTGCATTTGATGGTTTAGAAAAAACAATTCAAAAACGTATTGGCGAAAAATCCATGGGATTTGGGGCAACAGTAGAGAGTATCAAGAATCAGCAAATAGGTCATGTGTTAAAAGAACTATTACCACAGGACTTGATTAAATTTGGACTTATACCAGAATTTGTAGGTCGTATACCTGTTAATGTTACACTTAATAACTTAACAGAAGAAGCTCTAGTTGATATACTTGTAAAACCTAAAAATTCTCTAGTTAAACAATATAAAACATTATTTGATATGGATAGTGTGGAGTTAGAATTTGATGATGATGCCCTGATATCAATAGCAAAAAAATCTCTTGATAGAAAAACAGGGGCAAGAGGGCTTAGAGCAATAATAGAAGAAATCATGACTGATGTAATGTTTGAGATACCTTCAAATGATAAGATTGAGAAATGTGTCATTACAAAAGATGTAATTGAGGGTGATGAAAAACCGAAATTAGTCATTAATGAAAATATACAGTCACTAAAAAAGCCCGTAGCTAAAAAGAGAACAAAACGCAAAAATGAAAATGAAACTGCTTAGGACCTGTTTCCTAACATAAATACCCCCTGCCTAGTAGGGGGATTTTTATTAAAACTAAGAATTTCATGTGATAAAAATACTTTAAGGAGTGAGGTTACATAAATATGGAAGAAACGACAATAAAACTTCCTTTATTAGCCCTTAGAGGCATTAATGTATTACCTGATATGATTATACATTTTGATGTGAACAGAAAAAAATCAGTTAATGCTTTGGAAGAAGCTATGACCAATGAACAGTTAGTTTTTCTAGTAGCTCAAAAGGATGCAAAGGAAGAAGAACCATTAGTAGACAATTTATATAAGTTTGGGACCATTTCTAAGATCAAGCAATTGATCAAGCTGCCAGGAAATATAATAAGAGTATTAGTAGAAGGATTGGACCGTGGAGAAATCAAGAATATTATTTCAGAAGAACCTTTTATAATGACTGAAGTGGAAAAAATAGATAAAACAAAAACTGAAATTAGTGAAGAAGAAAAAGAAGCTCTTCTTAGAATAACATTTGAATGTCTAGAAGAATATTCAAAAGTGAACCCACAGTATTCTATAGAGACCATAAAAAATATGTTGGGAATAAGGAATATTGGTAAGTTGGCAGACAGTATTGCTTCCAATATAAATATTTCACTTGAAGATAAGCAGAAAATACTAGGAGAGATTAATCCAGCTCAAAGGTTGAAGATGACTATATCAATTCTAAAGAGTGAAATAAAACTAAGTAAAATAAAAAAAGATATCCAAATCCAAGTAAAACAAAAAATAGATAAAAATCAAAAAGAGTACTACTTAAGAGAACAACTCAAAGTGATACAAAATGAACTCGGCGATAAATATGGTCTGGGTGAAGAAGTAGAAAAATATAAAGAACAGCTAAAAAAACTGAAAGCCCCTAAAGAAGTAAAAGAAAAGGTAGAAAAAGAAATCGATAGAATGAAAAAAATACCTAATGGTTCTTCAGAAGGTGTAGTTGTGAGAAATTATATTGAATGTTTGCTGGAATTACCTTGGAATAAAAAAACAAAAGAATCAAAGAATATTACTAAAGCTGAAGATATATTAAATAAGGATCATTACGGACTTGAAAAAGTAAAAGAAAGAATACTTGAACATCTAGCGGTCAGAAAGTTATCAGCTAAAACAGATAGCCCTATCTTATGTTTGGTAGGACCACCTGGTACAGGGAAAACGTCCATAGCCAAGTCAATAGCAAAAGCTTTGAATAGAAATTATGTCAGAATATCACTAGGTGGAGTAAGAGATGAAGCCGAAATACGTGGACATAGAAAAACATATATAGGGGCAATGCCAGGACGTATCGTTAATGGATTAAAACAATCAGGTTCAAGTAACGCATTGATGTTATTTGATGAAATTGATAAGATGAGCTCTGATTTTAGAGGAGATCCATCATCTGCATTATTAGAAGTGCTTGACTCAGAACAAAATAATAAGTTTAGAGACCATTATATACAATTACCAGTTGATTTGTCAGATGTATTGTTTATAGCGACAGCAAACTCTGTACAAACTATACCTAGACCACTATTAGACAGGTTAGAACTAATTGAAGTCACAAGTTACACAGCGAATGAAAAGATGCATATAGCAGTTAGACATCTTATTATGAAACAAATGGAGAAACATGGTCTAAAAGAAGGTCAATTATCAATAAGTAAAAATGCACTAAAAACTCTTATAAGCAGCTATACAAAAGAAGCTGGAGTCAGAAACTTAGAACGAAGAATCGGCGAAATATGTAGAAAAGCTGCCAAAGAAGTATTGGTTAACAATAAGCCATCAATAAAAATTACAGAGCAAAATATTGAAAAGTATCTGGGAATTCCATTATATACTTTTGATAGGATAGCTGACAAATCTCAAGTAGGTGTTGTTAGAGGCCTAGCTTGGACCGCTGTTGGTGGAGATACCCTTTCAATAGAAGTTAATACTATGAAAGGTACAGGTAAGTTTGAATTGACTGGTCAACTAGGAGATGTAATGAAGGAATCTGCTAGGGCAGGAATCAGTTACATTAGATCCAAGACAAAAGAATTAGAGATTAATGAAGATTTTTATAAAAACATTGATATCCATATTCATATTCCAGAAGGAGCTGTACCAAAAGATGGACCTTCAGCAGGTATTACAATGGCAACTGCTATGATATCAGCTCTTACTAACAAACCTGTTAAAAATGATGTTGCTATGACAGGAGAAATAACCCTTAGGGGACGTGTACTACCTATCGGTGGTCTAAAAGAAAAACTCTTAGCAGCCAAAAGAGCAGGTATTAAAAAAGTCTTAATACCAAAAGATAATATGAAAAATATGTCTGAAGTGGATAAAGAAATTACAAAAGGACTAGAAGTCATTTATGTGACCAGCATGAATGAAGTTATTGATGAAGCCATTATAAATACTAATTAAAGAGGCAGGAGATAATATGAACGTAAATAATGTAAACCTAGAAGTTGTATCAGGAAATACTTCTCAATTTCCTGATACAGGTCTACTGGAAATTGCTTTCGCTGGAAAATCAAACGTAGGAAAATCCTCACTTATTAATGCATTAATAAACAGAAAATCCTACGCAAGAACATCCTCACAACCTGGAAAAACACAAACTATCAATTTCTACAACATTGAAGATAAACTCTACTTCGTAGATTTACCAGGATACGGTTATGCAAAAGTTTCCAAAACCGAACGTGAACGCTGGGGAAAATTCATAGAAAGCTACCTTTATGAAAGACAACAATTAAAACAAATCCTATTGCTAGTAGATATAAGACACGAACCAGGCAACAACGACAAAATGCTATACGACTGGATAGTATATAACGGCTTCGACCCAATTGTAGTAGCAACTAAACTGGACAAAATAAAAAGAAGCCAAATAGATAAACACGTAAGCATCATAAGAAAATCCCTAGGTATCACAGACCGTAAAAAAATAGTCCCATTTTCCGCAACCACAAAACAAGGAAAAGACACCCTTTGGGAAATAATTGATGATATCATAGAGAATAACATTTGACAAACTTAAAAACATACTAATATGATTTTTTACATGTAATAAACTAACATATGAGTTATTCACATTTAACCCTCGGCAAAGGCAAACAAAAGCGGTATATAGATAGTTTTTCGCTAACCGTTCAGGCAAGAAAAACTATCTATATACCGCTACGCTTTATTGCGTTAGCCCCATCTAAGACTTCAACAACTCCTCCAATATCTTCCCATAAATCATATGAGGATTTTCCTTCCAATTATCACATATCTTAAGAGCATGTTCCTTAGACACAACATTGATCTTAATTTCCATAAGCAGATCTTTTTTCTCTTTTGCAATACAATTAACAGTATAATCCCCGTTTCTCTTAGGATAATATTCTGCTGTTATCTCAAACTCATCTTTTAACTCTAACTTTTTATCTTTCAGATAGTTAAGTATCTCAGTACAAATACTTTCAGGTATCCTGTTTTCAAAATATTCCAATGTTTTTTTGCCATTTTCGGTAATAGAGTATCTAGTAGAATGATTTATTACTTTAGTAGCCAATAAATTAGTTTCAACTAGTTCCGAAAAATACTGCTGTAAGGAAAAATAATTCATATATTCATGAGCTAACAAAAATTCTGAAATCTGAGTATATGACATAGGCATGTCTAATTTCTCAATCATATAAAGAATTATTAACTTATTTACACTTAATTCATGATTAGAACCCTTCATATAAACCTCCTTAAAAACCGATCTAATATGTATTTATCTAAATATATAATATTGCATAACCACAACATATAGTGGTCGGTATATATTTAAACACTTTATATATTAACAACTATTGTATATTAAAAAAAGAAAATAAACAAGTGGGTATTTAATATTATATTAGAGCAGAGGTGTTTTTTTACCTTGCCAAGTGTTTCTGTTTTTGAATTCTTTTAATATAGTGTTTAAAACTACTTTTTTATTACCGCTCCAAAGAGGTTCAATCAATAGATTTTTAGGTCCATCGCCTGTAATTCTATGAATTACAATTTCAGGTGGAATAATTTCTATACAAGAAATTAGTAAATCAATATATTCATCCATTGATAATATCTTGAAACCTTGCTCATAGTAATAATCTGCTAGATCAGTATTTTTTAGTACATGTAATAATTGAAGTTTTATACCACTGATATTCTTGTCACATATATATTTTACTGACTGAAGAACATCTTCTTTTGTCTCATTAGGTAGTCCTAATATCAGATGAACAACTACGTCAAGACCAGCCTCTGTGAGTCTTGTCACAGCACTATCAAAACAATCCAGTTCATATCCACGTCTTATAAAAGATGCAGAAGAGGTATGAATTGATTGTAATCCCAGTTCAACCCATACCTTCTTGGTTTTATTAATGGTGGCTAATAGTTTTATAACTTCATTATCAAGGCAATCAGGTCTTGTTGCTACAGACAGACCAATTATATCAGGGTGGGATATTGCTTCCCTAAAAAGTGCCTTTAAACGATTGATAGGGGCATAAGTATTAGTGTATGCTTGAAAGTAAGCAATATATTTATTCCCTGTTTTTTTTGATGACAATCTTTTCTTACCTTGTTCAATCTGGTCATATATTGATAATGATGCTGAAGAAGCAAAATCTCCAGAACCGCCTTCACTGCAGAAAATACAGCCTTTAGTACCAATCTTACCATCTCTATTAGGACAAGTGAAACCGCCATCTATTGCAATTTTATATATCTTCTCACCGTATAATTCTCTTAAATAGTAATTTAATGAATAATAGGGTTTATCTCCCCAAATACTCATATTCTTTTTCATTCCTTTCGAGTTTCTCTTTCGTATTCCTGATTTTTTTACATAACTGTACTAATTTTTTCCATTCCTCTTCGGTTGATATATTCTTTACCATATCAATGAACTCTAATTTGATATTGAATAGAACATTCTGTTTAACTATAGCTTCATCTCCATATTTGACATTCAGAATTTCTGAGATTACATTTATAGTATCATCTGAAAGACTGCATGGCAAGTATAGGTAAATACTATTTAATATTTTTTCAATTGCATCATATTGTTTTTCAAAAGGATTTCCTTCGTTGTTTTCAATATAATAATTAAGAGAATTAATATCAAAAAATATGACGTTCTCAATTTCAGAGTAATCATAGTTTATTAATATATCCCGAAATTCATTGAGTTTGATTTCTAGTTCTGTTTCGCTTATTATGTCAGTCATTTGATTCATCCTTTTATTTTTTTCTATATAAATAATATATGCTAAGAAAGATGAAATAAACAAACAAAATAACCCACTTGAATAGGATTGTTGATATTAAAAAGAAAAAGGTTATTAGAACCTTTTTCCTTAGGATTTGTAGAATAAAAATATTATTTTTGTTTAATTTTCAAAAAAAAATTTTTATTTATTTTTTTGAGATTTACTCATTTTTCTAAAAAGCAAGTAAGAATAAACATATAATGAAATAACCAAAATAGCTGAGACAGTTAAACCCATATATAATATTAAAGGGTTTTGAATAATCCCCATCAGCATAATGATAATCCCTAAAATCATAAAAACATATCCACCAAAGAAATGTGTTTTTTTCCAATTGGTTTCATCAGCAAGAGTCCAAGGTGTCTTGATACCAACAAAATAATTATGTCTGAACTGTGGCATATAATTACCAATTATAATAAAGAGAATTCCTACTAGAATTGGTATAAATAGACCTACGTTCATCTCTACACCAAAAGAAGCTATAATAGTTATCCAATTGATGATAATCAAAAATAATATAGTATAAAATGAAAAAATTCTATATGCTTTTGAATGCTTTTTATAATTTTCTCTTTTAGGATCGATTTTTGGTAGGGTATTCATTAGTATATAAATAGCTAATGGCACAGCACCAAGAATGATAGCCATATATTTTGGACCTGTATTGTCTACTTTTCCATCAATACCCCAATGTATAGGAATTGTATCAGGTAAATAAAAATAGGCTATAACAGTTCCTATTAATGATATAATACTTAGAATGAGTGCTAGTTTAGGCTTTTTCATTATTATCATCCTTTCCGGTAAAATCATAGATCCACTTTATCATAGATTGAAATGATGTGGTATTCAAGGAATATATTATATTTTGCCCCCTACGTTCTGTAAAAACCAACTTTGAATTTTTTAAAATATTTAAATGATGGCTGATAGAGGGTTTGCTAATGTTGAAACAATCAGCGATATCACCAGCGGTCATATCCTTGTCATATAATAATTCCAATATTTTTCTTCTTGTGGGATCAGATAATGCTTTAAATACTTCGTTCATCAAATCACTCCTGCATGTCATAAGTCACTGCATTTTTTGTTTGTATTTAGATAAATATCTAAATGCATATATTATTAATATATTATACTATATAAAAGTTGTCAAGAAACTAACTTTATTTAATTGGTCTATGAAAATATTTGTTGATATAGTATAATATTTAATAAGGAGATGTACTTGATTTGTACAATTTAATTTATAGCTAGTTATAGTTGTTATATTTTTTAATGATAATGACTAAATTAAGCATCCCCGTGACATAGTTGCTGCAAATATATGAGGAGGTTTTTATTATGGAGAAGAAATATGTAATGTCACTTGACCAAGGAACTACTAGTTGTAGAGCAATTTTATTTAATAAAAAAGGAGATATTGTAGAAACTGCTCAAAAAGAATTTAAACAAATATATCCAAAACCAGGCTGGGTTGAGCATGATGCAATGGAGATTTGGGGTACTCAGAGCGGTGTTATGAGAGAGGTATTGGAAACAGCTGGTGTAAGTGTTAATGAAGTAGCATCAATAGGGATAACCAATCAAAGAGAAACTACAGTTGTATGGGATAAGAATACAGGTAAGCCAGTATATAATGCTATAGTATGGCAATCAAGACAGACAGCAGATATATGTGAAGATTTAAAAGCAAGAGGGTTAGAAGATTATATTAGAGAAAATACAGGACTTATAATAGATGCATATTTTTCCGCAACCAAAGTTAAATGGATTTTAGATAATGTGGAAGGTGCAAGAGAAAGAGCTAAAAATGGTGAATTACTATTTGGAACTATGGATACTTGGTTGATCTGGAATATGACAAGAGGAGAAGTTCACGTTACAGAGTACTCTAATGCGTCTAGGACCATGTTATTCAATATACGTAAACTTCAATGGGACCAGAAAATATTAGATGAATTGGATATACCAATTTCAATGATGCCAGAAGTTAAACCTTCAAGTTGTATATACGGATATACCCATGAAAAAACATTAGGCGGAGCTAGAATACCTATTGCAGGAGCAGCAGGAGATCAACAGGCAGCTCTATTCGGACAAGGCTGTTATGAACCGGGAATGGTAAAGAATACATATGGTACAGGAAGTTTTATATTAATGAATACAGGTGACAAACTTATTAGCTCCAAGAACGGACTTTTAACTACAATTGCTTGGGGAGTAGATGGGAAAGTAGAATATGCCCTTGAAGGTAGTATATTTATTGCAGGTGCTTCCATACAGTGGTTAAGAGATGAAATGAGATTGATATTCTCTTCAGATGAGAGTGAATATTTTGCTATGAAAGAAAAAGATTCTGCAGGTGTATATGTAGTACCAGCATTTGCAGGTTTAGGGGCACCTTACTGGGATATGTATGCAAGAGGTGCAATAGTAGGATTGACCAGAGGAACAAATAGAAATCATATAATAAGAGCTACATTAGAATCAATAGGATATCAATCTAAGGATGTCATCAATGCAATGGTTGAGGATTCAGGTATCAACTTGGAGAGATTAAAGGTAGATGGTGGCGCTTCAGCTAATAATTTCCTATTACAATTTCAAGCGGATATATTAGGTGTAGTTGTAGATAGACCAAAAGTTATTGAAACTACTGCCCTAGGTGCGGCTTATCTAGCTGGACTTGCAGTTGGATTCTGGAAGAAGGATGAACTAAATAGGGATACTGACATAGATAGGTCATTCCAGCCTTTGATGGATAATGAAACTAGAGAAGTTAAATATAAAGGATGGAAAAAAGCAGTTACCAGAGCTATGCAATGGGAAGAATAGGTAATATTACAAAAATATTACTGAAATAAAAATTTGATTAAATAAATATAAAAATAGTATTAAGAATATTATAAAGTTGTATTTTTTATGTAATATATGAAAAAACTGGTATATATTCAAGATGATGATAGTATTAAAAATTAAGGTATTACCTTAATTCATAAGGTTTTAAACAATAAAATAACCACATGTCTCCATGTGGTTATTTTGATGAGGGGAGTATAAATAATTAATAAGGGGTTATATAGTGTATATGATATGTATCGTTCCTTAAAAAAGAAGGGTAAACAACACAATCATATATTCACATTATAGTATATATTTTATATAATTTCAACAAAAAAATTAAATTTTTATTAAAAAAATAATAAAAAAATGTTTTAAAGGTGTAATTCATATAAAAAATGGCGTATTTTAAAGGTTTTACCTTACATAATTTCCTCTATATCTAAATCTGTTTCATCTTGCATATCGATTATCGCAATGCCAACATCCACAATAGGCTTTGAAGGAGTTGTCCTATGAATGAAAATTATTCTTCCCACTTCTCCATTAGATAATCTTACGGTTCTATGTAAATAATTATAAGCAATATTTTCTAGAAATACAAAGAGATACTTGGTATCAAGCAATCCATAGGATTCTCGTTCAAACAATCTTATAACTTTGAATGGAGAAGTTTTCTTGTGATATGAACGAACTGATGTCATGGCATCATAGATATCTGCTATAGCTATTATCTTAGCGTAATCATGGATCTGTGAATCTTTCAAGTGAAGAGGATATCCAGAGCCATCTATCTTTTCATGATGCATAAGTATTCCCAGTTTTATTTCTTCTGGAAGGTCAAGATTTTTTACAAGATTGAATCCTATTTCTGGATGTTTTTCTATAATTGCAAATTCATCATCAGTTAGTTTGCCAGGTTTATTAATTATTTTTGAATCAATTGATAATTTGCCTATATCATGCAATAGTCCTGCAACAGTAAGGTTTTCAATATCTTGTTTATCTAGGTGTAACCATTGACCGAATATATTACACAGCATTGATACATTCAATGAATGGGAATATGTGTATTCATCTACACTTCTTAGATGATTAAGGTAATTGAAAAGTTCACTCTTGGTTTTGAGAGCTTTTATCAGATCATTACTAAGCCTGAAAAGGTCTCTGATGTTAACATTTCCACCATTACCTATGTCATCTAATTGTTTTGTCAACTTTTTCTTATTGGTATCATAACTATCTTTGAATTTCAGAAATTTTTTGGTGAATTCCTTATCGTCATTATTATTACTATAGTTATATTTTATTAGATCTATGTATTCCTTTATATCTATGCTTAGTATTTGATATAAATTCAATTTGAAGATGTGATTTTGGGTTATGATAGTATTGGATGGAATCAATATCAGACCATTGGATGTAAGTACATCATTGGCGAGTTCCATACCTATTTCCAAATCATGAATGCTTATTCTGTTTATCTTATATTCCATATCAATAAACCTCTTTTCAAATATATTCCAGTTTATTTTTTTAATATTATACCAAAATTTGCTAATTATGAAAATAATTTTTTATACCTAGTTTTATATTTTTTTAGTATAAAATAAGTAAAATAATACTTTTTTTATATGCATAAAATAATTTTTATAACAAATAATATAACTGTAAGATGTAAATTTAAAAGGAGGTCATTAAATGGCTAAGAGAAATAAATCAAAAAACAACATGAATAACGAAAACATGGATAATAACATGTATAACATGGAAAACAACATGGAAAACAACATGTATAATGAAAACAGTAATAACTGTATGAGAAACGACAACATGGACAATAATAATATGTATAACAACAATATGGACAACATGGACAATAACAACATGAACAATATGGATAATAACAATATGAACAACAGCATGTACGATAATAACATGAAAGACCAAAAAAATAAGTACAGCAAATAATATTTCTACTCCTTGGTATAGCTACTGGTAAAAATATCAGTAGCTTTCTACTGTAAAACATCTTATCAAAATTAATCCTATGAAGCTTTAAGGCTTTTGGGATTAATTTTTTTATGTAAAATTAGATTATTTAGAAAAGTGGTATTTTAGTTTTCAATAGAAATTATATTGCATTTGTATTAGATAAGGACTAAAATGCTATGGGAACTTATATTGGATATAAATAAAGTAAAAAATGTAAAATGTAGGAAAAGAGGAAGAACTATATGTCAAAATTAAAACCCAAATTATTTAGCACAATGACACATTATTCAAAACAACAACTTTTAAGCGATGTTACAGCTGGTATTATTGTAGCTATAATTGCTTTGCCCCTATCAATAGCATTAGCAATTGCTTCTGGTGTATCCCCAGAAAAAGGTATTCATACTGCAATCATTGCAGGCTTTCTTATATCTTTTTTAGGAGGAAGTAGAGTACAGATTGGTGGACCTACTGGGGCATTTATGGTTGTTGTTTATACAATTGTAGCTAAACATGGGATTGAAGGATTAATTATTGCCACAATGATGGCTGGCTTTATTATGATAATTATGGGTTTATTGAAACTAGGAAGTGTTATTAAATTTATTCCATATCCAATAACAACAGGTTTTACTAGTGGTATAGCTCTAGTTATTTTTTCATCTCAAATGAAGGATTTTTTTGGATTAAGCATTAGCGAAGTGCCTGCTGATTTTATTGGAAAGTGGAAAACTTATTTCTCTGCAATGGATACTGCTAATTTATGGAGTATTATAGTAGGGGTTATAGCTTTATTAATTATCATTTTATGGCCTAAGATAAACAGAAAAATACCTGGAACATTGATTGCCTTAATAGTTACAACGGTTATGGTAATGGTATTCAAATTAGATGTAGCTACTATTGGGTCAAGATTTGGTGAATTATCTTCTGCCTTACCTTTACCGCATATACCTAATATCAGTATGGATAAAATAAGTACTCTACTAGGACCAGCTGTTACAATTGCATTTTTAGGATCAATAGAATCATTGTTATCAGCAGTAGTTTCAGATGGTATGATTGGAAGTAAACATCGTTCTAATATGGAATTAGTTGCTCAGGGAATTGCAAATATGGCTTCTGGTTTATTTGGTGGAATTCCTGCTACAGGTGCTATTGCAAGAACTGTAGCGAATATTAAAAACGGTGGGAGGACACCAATTGCAGGGATGGTTCATTCTATTACATTACTATTGATAATGGTTATGTTTATGCCTTTAGCCAAGTTGATACCATTATCTTCGTTAGCTGCTGTACTGATAATGGTTGCTTATAATATGTGTGGATGGAGAGAATTCAAAGAATTGCTAAAATCACCCAAGAGTGATGTTTTAGTATTGCTAATTACATTTTTTATAACAGTTCTAATTGATTTAGTTAAGGCAATAGAAATAGGTATTGTACTAGCATCCTTGTTATTTATGAAACGTATGGCAGATGTAACAAATGTAAAAGAGACAGTCATGGATGCATCAGAAGAAAATGATGATGACTTTAATTTTGAAGAAGAAAGTAAGAAATTCAAGTTAGCAGATGGTATACAAGTTTATGAAATAAATGGTCCATTTTTCTTTGGAGCTGCTGATAAGTTCATGGAAGTAATAAATGGGATTGGTAATCCTACGAAAGTAATTATTTTGAGAATGCGTAATGTACCAGTAATGGATGCAACAGCATTACATGCGTTTAAACAATTCATAGATATATGTAAAAGAAATAAGACTAAGATATTGATATCTGGAATTAATGAACAACCTAAAAATTCATTAATCAAAGCTTCTATTTATGAGACAATCGGAGAAGAATGTTTTTTCAAGAGTGTAGAGGAAGCTTTTACATATGCTAACAGTTAATTGGAAATTGATTTAATTTAACATCTTATCATATGATTTTATATGTAATTAAAGCGATTTTAATTAGAAGTAGTTTTTTCCTATTAATTTCTTTTGATATATATTATAATATGGAAGTAAATACTAGTAGGAGAGATAAAAATGGAAAATGTACATGCTTTGATTGAGAGCATTATCAAGACTAATAACATAAATAATATTATACTAAGCAGAGTAAGAAAAAAAGATGATACTAATTATAATAAAGTCAATGTAAAACCTGTAATCATCAAAGGAAACCTATTATATCAATTTGCTTATCATTATACTAAGAAAGTAACTCATAACAATCTAGACCATGATGATACAATTAATGAACTTAAAAATCTTATGGGAAATTATTTTAAGCAAGGTAATTTCTATACCTTAGAAGCTGATTATCAAGTATTGGTCAGTAAAAAAGGAAAGGCTAACATAATAAAAAAACCACCAACAAAGGAAAAGGTGGATTTAGATCATAATAGAACTAAAAATTATATTTTATCTGAGAATGAGCCTTATGATTTTTTAATCAAGCTTGGAGTAATGAATAAAGATGGTAAGGTATTAGCTAACAGATATGACAAATTCAAGCAGCTAAATAGATTCCTTGAAATGGTTTCAGATTGCATAGAACATCTAGATAAAAGCAAGACCATAAATATTATAGATTTTGGATGTGGAAAATCGTATCTGACTTTTGCTCTTTATCATTATCTAGTTGAACAACTGAAATTGGATATAAATATTATTGGGCTTGATTTGAAAAAGGATGTTATAGAATTTTGTAATAAAATAGCTGTTGAGCTTAATTATAATAAATTGAAATTTGTTCATGGTGATATAAAAGGTTATAAAGAAATTGACAAAGTTGATATGGTAGTAACCCTTCACGCTTGTGATACAGCTACTGATGATGCTCTAGTAAAAGCGGTAAATTGGGGAGCGGATGTTATCTTGTCAGTCCCCTGCTGTCAACATGAACTTCTAAGACAGATTCATAATAATACAATGAAGCCAATGGAGAAACATGGAATCATCAAAGAAAAATTATCAAGCCTTATAACGGATAGTGTAAGAGGGAACATACTTGAGATTATGGGTTATTCTGTACAGATGTTAGAATTCATTGATATGGAACACACTCCTAAGAATATACTTATTAGAGCGTTCAAAAAAGGAAGTTATAATAAAGAATGTATAGACGAATATAAGGAGTTTAAAAAATTTTGGAATATACAACCCTATATAGAAAAAGCAATGGGAGATAAATTATTGTCATTATTAAATAAATGTTAGTATTTAAATTAAGAGCTTATTAGTAAAAATCTAGCAAATAATTAACCAAAGTAATACCATAATATGGTAATACTTTGGTTTTTTTATATACAAAAATACTTAAATATGTATAAAAAGTCAACAATAATCAGTAAAAAAAGTAAAAAAATGTAAAGAAAAAAAGGATAAAACATAAATATGTAGAATTATATTATAAATGGAAAATATAAGTAAAAGGGGGAAATATTGTATCTATTTAATCCATTTAATATAGAAACTTATAGAGAGAATGATACAAAAAAATACAAAATTTAATTTGTTAGGAGTTTTTATTATGAAATCAATTAAAAGTAAAATGGTTATTAGTATTTCATTAAGTATTGTAATTATAATGGTTGCAATTATTTCAATGGTTGGGATAAAGACAAGTAATCAATCTTTGGATAATGCATATGAAACTACTAAGCTAAAGGGTAATCTAGTTGCAAAGCAAGTAGAAGAAGAGTTAGAAGAAGCAATGAACATAGTAAGAACTTTGGCAAATAGTTTAGAAGGAACTAAAAAGACTGGAGCTATAGTTAATAGAGATAACGTAAATATTATGCTGAAAAGTGTTATAGCTGAGAATCCGGATTTTTCTGGAATATGGACCATATGGGAACCAAATTCTCTAGACAATAAAGATGAAGAGTATAAAAATACTAAAGGACATGACCAAACAGGAAGATTCGTTCCATATTGGTATTGGAGTGGAAATCAAGTAGTGAATAAGCCTTGTGAAGACTATGATTTAACAAGCAATGATGACTATTACTCACTAGCTAAGAATTCTGATTCCGAGATAATACTTGAACCATATGAATATCTAATAGATGGTGAAAAAATATTAATGACTTCTCTTGTAGTTCCAATTCATTATAATAGTAAGATAATAGGGGCTGTCGGAGTAGATGTTACACTGGATAAATTGCAGGCATTGAGTGAAGATGTTGACTTGTATGATTCAGGGTATGAAGTAATTTTATCTAATACAGGTATATATGTTGCACATCCAAAAACAGATTTAGTTGGAGTTAACAGATTTGATAATGCTGATCATCAAAATGATGGTACAAAAGAAAAATTTGAATTAGGTGAATTCTTTACTATAACAGGAGAGTCAATCTTTAATAATAAAGAAAGCCTAAAACAATTTGTCCCAATTCATATTGGTGAAACAAAAACACCTTGGTTCATAGAAACTGTTGTTCCAATAAACGAAATAACAGCAGAATCAGATTTGTTGGTAAAAACACTTATAGGTATAGGCGTTATAGGTTTACTAATCTTATTGATAATAACTTATATAATAGCGCAAAGAACAAGTGCACCTATAAAGGTTCTTTCAAATATAATAGAAAGATTAGCTAACTACGATTTACAATTTGATGAAAATTCAAAAGCGGTTAAATACTTAAAGAGAAAAGATGAAATCGGTACTATAACAAACGCAATAAGCAAGATGCAGCGTAATTTTATTGATCTAGTAAAGAATATTTCATTATCTTCTCAACAGATAGCCTCTTCATCAGAGGAGTTAACTGCAACAAGTCAACAATCAGCAACTGCAGCAGAAGAAGTAGCGAATACAATTGAAGAAATAGCACGTGGTGCTAGTGACCAAGCAAAAGATACTGAACAAGCCGCTGACAATATCAATGACCTAGGACAACTTATTGAGAGAAATCAAAATGAGCTAGGTGAATTAAATAAATTTACTGACGAAGTTCTACAACTTAAAAAACAAGGTATTAAAAACATCAAAGATCTAGTAGAAATAACTGACCTTAATAATAATGCTACCAAGGAAATAGATAGTTTGATAAAAGATACTGACGAGAGTGCAGGAAAGATATATCAAGCCAGCCAGATGATTAGTTCTATAGCAGATCAGACTAATCTATTAGCTCTAAATGCCGCAATAGAAGCCGCAAGAGCAGGAGAATCTGGAAGAGGTTTCGCAGTTGTTGCTGAAGAAATAAGAGACCTAGCTGAACAAGCAGATGAATTCACTGGTGAGATAACTAGTATTATCAATGATTTGAAACAAAAAATTGATAGTGCTGTCACTACTATGAATGAAATCATAAACTTGGTGGATAACCAAAGCAGTAGTGTTGAAAGTACTAAAGTGAAATTCAACGGAATAGCTGAAGCAATAGAAAAAACAAAAGAAGCTATAGACGTATTAAATGAATCATCAAGGATGATGGAAGATAAAAAAGTAAGTATTACAGAGATTACTCAAAATCTATCTGCAATATCTCAAGAGAATGCAGCAGGTACAGAAGAAGCTTCTGCATCAGTAGAAGAACAAACTGCTTCTATGGAAGAGCTTGCAAACGCAAGTGAAGCCCTAGCTAAACTAGCAGAAGAGATGAATATTGGTATCGCTAAGTTCAAATACTAGAAGTAATATATTGATAGGCAAAGGCTGTCTACTTATAGACGGCTCAGTCTGTCGACAGTTTGAGGCGTTCCATATTGGAACGCCTCATATTGGTTAAACTCTTTATTCCTACGTATAAGCTTTTTAGAAGATTGGTTTTAGAATGGATGAGTATAGATATAATTATCTCCAAAATTATTATCCCAATATGTTTGTCCATTAATTTCACATTTGATTGCATATTCATAGACCCCAGCATCTTCATTAATATCAAATGTCCATAACTCCATATCACTATATGGTTGATAAGAACTCTTATAAGCCCTAACATCTTTATGAGTTTTCCAACTATCTGTTGTATATCTAATAGTTACAATTTTATTAGGATTATAATCCTTAACCATCACATTTCCACGAAAGATGTTATTAACATCTTTATAACTTGACTCAGATAATAACTTGCATTTACCCAATACAATGTTTTGACAATACTCAAAATTAGAAATATTTACTGAATAATTTTGTCCGTAATTGTTATCCCAATATGTATTTCCATTTACTTCATATTTAATTGCAAAAGTCCAATTATATTTATAATAGTAAAATCCATTCCATTCTACCATAGGTGTTTTGAAAGTGTATATATCATAACCATCTGTTGATTTTTTTAGATATGTGGCTGATACATCAAACCATGTATCTCCATCTGTAGTATAATGTACTACTACATTCTTATTCTCTCCTAAATCTTTTACCGCAATTTTCCCTGTAGCCCAATATCCTCCATTACCATAATATCCTCCTATATCTGCATAATATAATTGTACATTATCATTGTCGGCTGCATGAATGTTGAAACTAAATAGTGTCATTATCATACACATGCATAAACTAATACTCATTAATAATTTTACTGATTTTTTCATAATTTTAACTCCCTTTCTGTTTGTCTAGTATTATTTTTAACTATATTAATATAATATCATTATTTGGAATATTTAAAATTGTCATCATAACACAATAATATTTATATTATATAATGATTTTAGTTAATAATATTAAATATTATTATTGGATTTAAATTAATAACATAAAATAACCAAAAAATACTAATTTATAGAAATAATATTTTGAAATCAAGCCATGATTAGGGAATTCAATAAAATATTATTGTGAAAATCAATTCAAAGTAATATAATATATCTATTGCAGTATATAAATTGAATCAAATAATTGCTATAGAAACAACAATTATTAATACTATTCAACTTATAAAATTGAAGAAAATATATTTAACTAATTAAAATAGATGTATTGATGTTTAACTTAAATACATATTGGAACATTTTTAATTATGAGGAGATTATGATGGATTTAAATGAAATGCAAATCGTTATACTTATTTTATCAGCATTCTTTGCTTTGTTTCAAGCAATATATAGTTTCGCAGGCAGAAGAGTTGAAATTCAATCAAGTTCTATGTTGAATTTTTTACAAATAGCAATTGGGATATATATTGCTCTTATGATTTTTAAGGTAGGTTCATTATTACCTTATAGGATATATATAGTAATAGGATTACTATTATTATATGTGCTGTATATGTATTTTGTAGGTTCTACATATAGGATACATACTGAGAGGAAAGAATTATTGATTAGAAGTATTAATAGTGCTATATCATCTACATTATCGGTTAGGGCTGTACAAGAAGATGATGATGATAAAATTATATTTAGAATCAACAATAGCAGAAGCAGGATACAGCTGAAAGAGGATGTCAAGATCTCAGGTAAAAAAATATATTCACTAAAATTCAAAGAATGGAAATCAAGAGACCTGAAAAAGCAAGTCCTTAAGCAGATAAATGATGAACTGGATAACTGTGAAGATTATAAGACCAGTAAGATTAAGACTTTTACTAATATAGTACTCTCAATAGGATTAATTTTATTTACAATAGGATTATTAAGTAATAATGTAATGAGAAAAGATAAGATTGATTTCAGTAAAGAAGAGATACCTACGGAGCTTCATTTTATTGAAGAGGATTATAATTATACTAATAAAGAAGTAATAGAAGAATTACATAATTATCTCATGAAAGGGCATAATTCAAGAAATAAATATATAGATGAAAAAGATTTTTTAAAGGATTCCCAATTGATTTTTGAATATGGGGTTGGGGGAAATATTATTTATATTAATGAAAAAGGAATGTATATCTATGTTAAAGATATAGTGATTAAAGAGAAGTCAACAATTCATTGGTTCTGTTGGAAAATACATAAAATCTACGATAAGTCAGAAGGAACTTATTATAGTATATGGAATTTGGATGAAAAAGAATATAATAAAATAAAATATCTACTCACCAAGGATGAATTATACAATGGTATGTATAATGTACCATAAATAAATTAATCAAATGAAAATAATTTGATAGACGAATATATATGTATAAATTATGTGCAATATATACTAGGAATATGTGAGTGTTAATCTTATAATTGGTATAATTTAATAAAAATCTAAAATGTATAAAAGTAAAAACTGCTAATTAAGTAAGCTTAATAAGCTTGTTTGTTAATAATATAACAAGCTCATAAGTGGAAAAATATATGGAAAATAAAAATATGCACAAAATAATTGACAAAAATTAATATGCGTTGTATAATTTATTTGTGTTGAAAACCTTTTCATGAAATTTTCAACTAGTCTAAAGTATAAATATGCATACTAAGGCATGTTGTATCTTTAGCTTATGAAGCTTTAGTGGAGGTATACAATGGATAGAGTTTCAACTATAAAAGATGTTGCAAAACTAGCTAATGTTTCTATTAGTACAGTATCAAGAGTATTGAATGGGACAACTCCAGTTAGTAAAGAAAGTTCAGATAAAGTATATAAAGCAGTGGAAGTTCTTGACTATAAGCCCAATGCTATGGCTAGAAGTCTTATAAGCAAGAAAACAATGACCATAGCTGTAATAATACCAAACTTATCTAACTTATTTTTCCCTGAACTGTTGAGAGGAATAAGTAAGGCAGTAGAAAAAGAAGGTTATTTTCTAATAATCTGCAACACTGATTACAGTTCAGAAAAAGAAGAAAAATATATCAACCAAATGTTAGAAAGAAGAGTTGATGGGTTCATTATTGTGAGTTCCAGTATAAGTAATGAGAAATTAACACAAATGTTGAAAGGTAAAACCAGTGTTGTATTTGTCTACTCATATGCTGACTTTGGTTACAATATCATGGAAGATGGTATAAAGGCAACTTATGATGCTACTAAATATCTTATTCACATGGGACACAAAAAAATAGCCTGTATAGGTTGGAGATTCAAAGGTGTCAATGTAAGATATATGGGATTTCGGAAAGCACTTGAAGAATTCAATGTTGATTTTAGGAATGAATACGTTATTGATTGTGGATACAGCAAAGAAGAAATAACCAATAATACTATTAAGTTGTTGAAGATGAAAGATAGACCTACTGGTATAGTTGCTTTTAATGACGATACAGCTATTGCCATAATGATGGCAGCCAAGGATATGGGAATCAAAATTCCAGAGGATTTATCAATAATAGGATATGATAATATTTCTATCAGCAATATTTTACTAAAACCTTTGACAACTATTTCAGTACCTATTCATAAGATGGGTATTAATGCAGGTAAAAAAATCATTCAAATAATTGATAATAGTATTTCATATAGTGATACTTATAGAGAAGAATATATACCATACGAATTAATTGAAAGAGAATCAGTGAAGTCAATGGATATAGATAGTTGAATTAAATAATCCCTAACGAGTCAGTAATTATTTAATTCGATTTAATTTATCAGATCAAGTTAGTTATATTAAACTTATAAAAATAGAAATCTAGGTATTCAAGTTTAATAGGAATAGATAATCAAAAATAATAATGTTGAGTAAGTGAAATTTGATTTTATATTATTCAACATTTATTAATACCTTTTATGAAAAGCTTTTCATAAACCCAATTATGGGAAGAATAGTAATATAAGGAAATATATGTAGGTTATATTTAACTACAGGGGTTAGGTTTATTGTTGTTATTAAAACTTCTTAATTGAAGTTTAATATATATTATAAGGAGGATATATTATGAAGAAAAAATTATTATGTATGTTAGTAGTAGTTTTAAGTTTATTTATGGTTGCATGTGGTAGCAAAGGTGATAGCAAGACTGACAGTAAAGGTGATGAAGGAAGTAAAAGTGATAGTGGCAATGTATCCAAGGATGATTCTAAGGATAAGGAAATAACTGTTGCAGGAATAGTATTTCAAGAAGACCAATTCATGAAATTATTACAAATGGGGTATCAAGCAGCAGGAAAAGAATATGGAGCTAAGGTTCTTGTTTCTAATACAAACAATGACCAAGCAAAAGAAGTAGAACTTATCAATACTTACACTTCACAAAAGATTGATGGTATTGCAATTTCACCACTTAATGAAACTTCATCAATCCAAGCTCTAAAAACAGCTAATGAAAAAGGTTTAGCAATAGCTGTATGTAACACAGCACTTAATGATTCTGATTTTATTGTAGGTGGTTTTACATCTGATAACTACTTATTAGGTAAGCAAACAGGTTTAGTAGCAGCTGAATTCATTAAAAACCATTATGAAGAAGGCGAAGAAGTAAGAGTAGCTATTTTACAGTTCAAATCTCAACTTCCTGACATATCTGCACAACGTTCCAATGGATTCATTGACCAGATCAAAGATATCCCAGGTGTTGAAGTAGTAGCAGACCAAGATGCATGGCTTCAAGATAAAGCAGTTCAAGCTGCTGGAGATATAATAACTGCTCAAGAGTCACAAGGTGGAGTAGATATCATATGGGGAGCTAATGATGGTGGTACTATAGGTGCCGTTATGGGTGTTAAAAACGCAGGAAAAGCAGGGGAAGTATTTGTATTTGGTACTGATGCAGCAGAACAGCAATTATCAATGTTAAGAAACGAAGATAATGTATTACAAGCTGTAACTGGACAAGACCCATATATGATAGGTTATAAGACTATGGAAGTTCTATTGAAGGATATCTTAGGAGAAGATACAGGAGTTGACAGAGGTAACTCAGTGGTAGTCCCAGGTATAGTATTAGATAGAAATGATAAAGATGGTCTAGATGAATTTGCTTCAGATCTTGAAAACTACAAATAATAAAAAATAATATTAAGAGGATTATCATAGTCCTCTTAATATATGACTAATGAAAGGATAATTATGAGTACATTAAGAACTGAAAATATAAGCAAACAATATCCCGGAACTCTTGCTCTAGATAATGTTACTGCCACATTTGAGAGTGGACAAGTACATGCATTATTAGGGAAAAACGGTTCTGGAAAATCTACTATGGTTAAAATTTTTGCTGGTGCTATTAAAGCAACATCAGGTGAGGTATATCTTGATGATGAACGATTGGATTTTAAAAATCCACAAGAAGCTATAGACAAAGGCATCGCAACAGTATACCAAGAACTCAGTCTTGTTCCAGGTATGAATGTAGCAGAAAATATCTTGCTTGGCAGAATGCCTATGAGAGGTAAATTCATAGATTGGAAGAAAGCATACAAACAAACTAAAGAGATTCTAGAAGACCTAGGTGTAGATATTAATCCAAAAGAAATGGTAATGAATCTTAGTATGTGGCAATGTCAGATGATAGAAATCGTAAAAGCCATGAGTACTAATCCTAAAGTACTTATGTTGGATGAACCAACTTCATCTCTTGCTCAGAACGAGACTGACTTATTATTTGATATGATCAAGAAACTCAAGAAAAAAGACGTAATAATTATTTATATATCTCATAGGCTACAAGAATTATGGAAAATAGCAGACACTTGTACTGTTCTAAGAGATGGTGTTTACATCAACAAGACAATAATGGCAGAAACATCCCATGAACAATTGATTAAAATGATGTTTGGTGATGTTAAGATAAAAACTAGACCTGATGATCTTATTGTTGGGGAAAAGACTTTACTTGAAGTCAAAGGATTAACTAGAAAAGGGTATTTTGAAGATATATCTTTTGAAGTTAAGGAACATGAAATACTAGGAATTGCAGGAATGCTTGGTTCTGGTAGAACAGAGCTGTTAAGAGGTATTTTCGGTGCAGATAAAGTAGATGAAGGAAAAATTATCTTTGAAGGAAAAGAAATAGATAAACCAACACCTCATAAAATGAAAAAAGCGGGATTTGCTTTAACTCCAGAAGACCGTAAACATGAAGGGTTGATACAGGTCTTAAGTGTGCATACCAACTTGTGTGTAGCTAGTCTAGACTATATTTCTCCAAAACATAAAATAACTAAAAAAATGGAAAAACCATTCGTTGATAAGCAAATTGAGGATTTGGAGATAAAAGTACCTAATGTTGATTTGCCTATTTCTTCTTTATCAGGAGGTAATCAGCAAAAAGTTGTTGTTGGCAACTGGCTTAATACCAATCCAAAGATCATGTTCTTTGATGAACCATCAAGAGGAATTGATGTTAATGCGAAACAACAGATATTTGACATAATATGGGAGCAGTCAAGAAAAGGTGTATCCAGCATAATGGTTTCTTCAGAATTGGAAGAATTGCTTGAAGTATGTCATAGAATATTAATCATCAGTAATGGTAAGTTGATTGGAGAAGTAAAACCGGAAGATATTACAGTTGAAGACTTATATAAAAGATGCATTGGAGGAAAATAAATGAATGCGAATTGTGATAATAAATATATAAATAAATTAAGTAAGTTCAGTAAGACTCATATACTTGAATTGATACTATTTGTAGTATCAATAATAATTGCATTTACAGCACCTGGTTTTTTTACATCAGGAAATCTATTAAATATATTAAGGAATGCCTCACTAAAAGGTGTTATTGCATTTGGTATGACTATGGTTATCATAACAGGGGAAATAGACCTTTCAGTATCATCAACAGTTGCACTGTCAGGTGTAATCACTGGTACTGTAGCAGGCAAGTTAGCTGAGTTGGGCATCATGCCACTAGAATACTCAGTAATAATAGGTATGATAATTGCAATAGCAGCAGCATCGTTAGTAGGACTGCTTAATGCAATCATACATACAAAATTCAATATCCCTACATTTATTATTACTTTAGCAATGTTAAATGTTGTATATGGATTAGCAGCAATAATATCAAAAGGTTTTCCAGTAACAACTTTTCCATCATGGTATAGCAAAATAGGTGCTGGACAAATAGGTTCCATTCCTATACCAGCAATAATATTATTGGTTGTATTTTTTATAGTATGGATGGTAATGGATTATACAAAATTCGGTAGAAGTGTATATGCTGTAGGTGGTAACAGAGAATCAGCAAGATTATCTGGTATTAATGTAAAACATATAAAAATCGTTGTTCTTGTTATGGTTCAAGTAACAGCAGCCATTGCAGGAATCATGGTTTCATCACAAGTTATGTCCGGTGCACATCCTTTCGGTAAAGGTTGGGAGATGGATGTTATATCTTCAGTTATTATCGGTGGAGCATCATTAACTGGTGGTATCGGTAAAGTAAAAGGAACTTTCATAGGTATCATTTTCTTAGGAGTATTGTTGAATGGGATGACATTACTCAACATCAATGAATATGTACAATATGTTGTAAGAGGTGGATTAATCCTTATGGCAGTTCTAATCAACACTGTTCAATCTAGAAAAGCTGTTTAATATAGCAACAATAATAGGAGATAAGATATGTTAGAGAAAAATGATTTATTAGATAAGATAGAAACAATGGATGATGATGAGCTATTTGATATTATGAAAAAGGAATTATACACAGGTGTCTTAACTGACGTTATGGATACGATGGACCTTAGACACCAATTCCTACCAGCTTATATTCAACCACTTAATAGAGATATGATGGTTGCGGGAAGAGCATTTACAGTGCAAGAAGCAGATGTAACAGGAACAAGAATATGTGCAGAGAATAGAGAAAAACCTTTTGGAATCATGTTTGAAGCACTTGATGCAATGAAAAAGAATGATGTTTATATATGTACAGGCGGCTCACCTAAATACGCTTGCTTTGGTGGACTTATGTCAACTAGAATGATTAAATTAGGTGTAGCAGGAGCTGTTGTAAGTGGATATACAAGAGATACAAAAGAAGTACTCTCACTTGGTTTACCTACTTTTACAAGAGGATGTTATGCACAAGACCAAGGAATGAGAGGTAGAGTAATTGATTACAATTGCCCTATTGAATTTGATAATGGAGTACTTGTCAATCCAGGAGATATAATCTTTGGAGACATTGACGGAGTATTATCCATTCCAAAGGAACAAGAAAGAGAAATAATAAGGAAAGCCTTTGAAAAAGTATATGGTGAAAATGAAGTAAGAATAGCTATTGAAAATGGAATGTCAGTAGTTGAAGCCTTTGACAAATATGGTATTATGTAAACTACTATAAAGTTATTAATATATTTTATAAAATAAATGAGCTAGAAATATGAGTAATATAAGATATAGAAGTATATTAGTAATATAAGACATAGAAGTATATTAGTAATATAAGACATAGAAGTATATAAGTAATATAAGATATAGAAGCAGGAAGGAGTATAGATTATGAATAAGCAAAAGATATCAATGATTAGTGAGTTAATCGCTAAAAATGAATTAGGTGCTGTTATATTTTTTAGACCAGATGAGCTTGTAATGACTCTAGGTTATAGACCTTACTGGGGATTGTCGGTTGAAGTATGTTTTGAGGGAAACGATCCGATCCTATATGTACCTGCATTAGAACCAGATCTTAGGTTACCAAAAGATATAACAGTTAAAAGATATCCTTGGGGTGAGACAAGTAGTGACCCTTTTGAAATACTATATGGAATGATTGCAGAAGATATAAAAAAATATGGAAGCAACTCTAAACCCATATCACTAGTAAAAACTGTTGGAAATACGTCACCTTGCATTTTATCAGGAGAACAACCTCCTCTACCAACTGATTTTGTGGATAATCTTATGAAAGTAAGTGAAGCAGGTTATAAAGATGTAGAAAAAGAAATATTGGACCTATATAATTTTAAAACACGTGAAGATATAGAAGGTATCAAGCTATGTAATAAAGTTGCAGGTATTGGAATAAAAGCTTTCTATGATTCTCTTCAAGCTGGATTAACAGAAGCGGAAGTATCAGCAAAGATGGAATACGCTGTTAGAGCTGAAATAGGTAACGATGGAGTTCTATATGCAAGTGGTTTCGCTCAAGTTCAATCAGGGATAAATGGAGCAGATGGAGGCAGATTCAACTGGGTTACTGGCAAAAAGCTTGAAGATGGAGATTTGGTCATGACTGAATTTGCAGTAGTTGTCAATGGATATTGGGCTGATATTACAAGAACAGGAAAAGTCGGAACTCCTACCAAAGAAGATATAAGATTACATGAAGCTGTTAAGAAAGCACAGGATGATGCTTTATCTCTAGTAAGAGAGGGAGCAATTGCCGAAGATATACACAATGCGGCTCAAGAAGCATTAGATAAAGAAGGGGTTGGAAAATATTTTACTCATGGATTAGGACATGGGGTAGGATTCAGGTACCATGACCCTGGTATAAGGATAGCAAAAGGTAATAAAGAAGCATTAAAAGAAGGAATGGTTATTACTATTGAACCTGGAATCTATGATAGTTCTTTTGGTGGAATCAGGATAGAAGAGAATGTACTGGTTACTAAAAACGGCTGCGAGATACTTTCTAAGTTTACTAGGGAATTAAAGGGAGATTAACATATGAATATACAAGAATTATTTAGCGTAAAAGATAAGGTTGTTGTAATAACCGGTTCTACAAGAGGTATAGGTGCAGCTATAGCAAAAGGATATAAAGAGGCTGGCGCTTCTGTTTGGATACATGGAAGAAAAGAGGAAACAACTAAGATTGCAGCAGAAAAAATGGGATTTGACAAATATGTTGCTGCAGATTTATCTGATATTCAATCTGTTGAAAAGATGGCAGACCATATTATAAGTGTTGAATCAAAAGTGGATGTACTAATTAATAATGCTGGATATGAAGACCATGCATCCATTGAAAATATGGATTTCAACCTTATGGATAAGATATATGACATTAATACGAAAGCCCATTATCTATTATTCAGTAAATTGATTCCTCTATTAAAAAAATCAGATAGTGGATCAGTAATCAATGTTACATCTATACATGATTTGGTAGCAGTTAGAAACAATTCTCCTTATTGTATGTCAAAAGCTGCAATGGGAATGATGTCAAAAGTGGCTGCTCTTGAATTAGGAAACAGCGGTATAAGAGTTAACAACTTAGCACCAGGTGCTATAGCTACAGATATGAATAGAGATCTACTCAAGAAATTGGAAGAAGACAACGGGACAAGCTTTGGTGAATGGATACCACTCAACAGAGTCGGCGAGGTAGAAGAGATGGTTGGACCTGCTATTTTTCTAGGAAGTAAAGCATCTTCTTATATTACAGGAACCACTATATATGCTGACGGCGGATATAAAGAGAATCTATTGAGATATTAGGTGATAATATGAGAAATTTTGGTTGTAGAATAACTGAAGATATAAAAATACATGATATGAAATCATTAGTGATGGAAAATGAAAAGTTAAGGATAACTTTTTTACTAGATAAAGGTGCCGATATAGTAGAACTTTTATACAAGCCAAAAGATATCGACTTCATGTGGAGATCACCAGTAGAATTTCATAATCCAGCGAAATGTAACTCTACTACAGGGTCTAGTTTACATAACTATTTAGACCATAATTTTGGCGGCTGGCAGGAAATACTTCCTAGTGGAGGTCCAGAGTGCAATTATAAAGGTAATGTTATCGGTATGCATGGTGAAGTAAGTAATTTGCCATGGCAATATAGAATCATGAAGGATACAAAAGAAGAAATAAGTGTTATGTTTTTAGTTAGAACTGTCCGCTCACCATTTTACTTAGAGAAAACTATTACCATCAAATCCAATGAATCAACCATATATTTTGATGAAACACTGTCTAATCTTGCTAATGAAGACATGGAATTGATGTGGGGTCATCATCCAACTATTGGAGAAGGTTTTCTAGATGAATCTTGCTATATAGATACATCAGCCAAGAAAGTTTTTACCTATGGTGAAGAATTGGATTTTGATACTCAGAGACTAGACGTTAATAGTGAACATGATTGGCCTGTGGCTAAGGGTAGAGATGGCAAATCAATAGATTTATCCAAAGTACCTGACAAAAATGCTGGTACGGCGGATATGCTTTTCTTAAAAGATTTTGGTTATAAGGCATACTATTCAATATATAGTAACAATAAAAATGTTGGATTCAGATTAGAATGGGATAATGAAATATTCCCTTATGCTTGGATATGGCTTGTTTGTAAAGGTTCATATGGTTATCCTTGGTATGGCAACACTTATAATCTGGCTATAGAACCTTGGACTAGTTATCCGGGAGCAGGACTTACTAAGGCAATAGATAATGGTACAGCACTTAAGATGAAAGCAAAAGAAAAGATTGATTTTAAGATGCAAGTAGACGTTTATGAGAAAGGATTATAATTATGGCAGAAATGAAAATCGGAATTGGATTATATAGATACATGCTCAATAAAGAAAATTATAGATTTGCCAAACAAGCTGGTTGTACTCATATAATAGCTCATCTAGTTGATTATTATAGAGGGCAGAATGGAGTACATGGAACTGATGAAGTCAAAAACATGGGTGAATCTCTAGCAAATGAAGATGTATGGAGTTATGAAAGCATTCAGAAGTTGAAAAACGAGGTAGAAGAGGAAGGTTTGACATTATATGCAATAGAGAACTTTGCACCAGCTGATTGGTACGATGTTCTATTGGATGGACCTAAAAAAGAAGAGCAGATTGAGAGATTGAAACAGATAATAAGAAATGTTGGAAAAGCGGGTATACCTGTTTTTGGATATAATTTCAGTATTGCTGGTGTATGGGGACATCTAAGAAGACCATTAGCTAGAGGTGGAGCAGTTTCTGTTGGGTTCTCTGACAAGGAAGGGGCTAAACAGACTCCTATCAAAAATGGTCAGATATGGAATATGACTTATGATGAGAATGTAGAAGGATACATTGATGAAATCACAACTGAGCAATTATGGGATAGATTAACATATTTCCTTAATGAGCTTGTCCCAGTTGCTGAGGAGGCTGGTGTAGTGTTAGCTGCACATCCTGATGATCCACCACTTAAGACGTTAAGAGGCACACCAAGATTAGTTTATCAACCACATCTTTATCAAAAGTTATTGGATATATACCCATCAAAAAGCAATGCTCTAGAATTCTGTATGGGAACTATTCAAGAAATGACAGAAGGAAATATCTATGATGCCATTGAACAATATGGTTCTCAAGAGAAATTAGCGTATGTTCATTTTAGAAATGTAAAAGGTAAAGTGCCAGAATATCATGAAGTCTTCGTTGATGAAGGAGATATTGATATGGTGAAAGCGTTAAAATTATTGAAGAAGCATAATTTTGACGGAGTATTGATTCCAGACCACACACCTTTATTTGATACTGAGAATCCTTGGCATATGGGTATGGCTCATGCTATTGGTTATATTAAAGGGATATATGATGCGGTTGTAAAAGAGTAGGTATTGTGTTAGGTGTAAGTATTTGAAGAAAATTAAATAGATTATTAGTTTATTATTGAAAAGATAGACTCTGTTTAGCTACCCCTTTGTGTCAGGCTTGAAGGTTTGATATTGCTAGATAGAGTCTATTTTAGTGTGATCAGAACGAACCTAAAAGATGGGGAAATAAGGTCTTTTTTATCGCTATTTCACTTTTTATCAGTTCTACCAACTAGAAAATCAATACTGGTATTGTAGTAATCAGCTAATTTTATAAAAGTCTCAATTGGGATATTTAGTTTGCCAGTTTCATAATCTGAATATGTACTTTGGTCAATACCAATTATACTTGCAATATCCTTTTGTTTTAAATCTAAATCTTCTCTTAAGTGTCTTACTCTTGGAAAAATCATTTTTATCACCTCAGTGCTATTCTATAATATGGGGGATTCCCATATTGACTTTTATGGGAAATTCCCATAAAATAATATTGAAAGTATTATAATAAAAAAAATATTTTGTAGAAAGGTGAAATGGAAAAATGATAGATTTATATTCTAAAGCAATTAATAATTTAATTCATGATGTAGTTGATGAAAAATTAAAGTTAAGTAATGAAAATAATAAAGAGATAGTAGAACAAAAGAATTTGATGGAGGAATATGATCATGAATTCAAAGATTTGTTTGATAGATTAGATGAAAAGGATAGATCAATCATAGATAATTATTTAAGTCTTAATAATTTTTTGAACAGCGTAATGTTTTGTGATATGTATAGAGAAGGAATATATGATGGTATTCTATTATTGAAGCATTTTAAAGTGATTTAGTTAAGATAATTTAGTTATTTGGATGCTATTTAGTAATGATATATGAAAGCTAGTATTTAATGTATGAAAAGGGTAAGAAATAAATTATTACAGTTTTCTATTGAATTTGTAACTAATTGACAAAATATTAGTTAATACATATAATTTAAATTAGATTTATTATAGCTAAGGTATAATTAGGGGAGATTCTTACTTAGAAGGATGATGACATTTGATAACAGATAGTAATGATAATATAATAAGGAAATATACCCAAGAGTTAACTATACAAGGTTATTCAAGTAAGACTAAAAAATGTTATATAAGTCATATTAAACGGTTTATTGATTATATTAAAAAGGATATTATTGAAATTACTGAGACAGATGTGAAAATGTATTTAAGTTATCTTATGGAAAAAGAATGTTCACATAGTTATGTTAATCAAACAATCAGCAGTATAAAGTTTCTGAATGAACATGTATTACATAAATTAAAGTTAACGGTATATGTTGAAAGACCAAAAAAAGAAAGAAAATTGCCAAATGTATTAAGTAAAAAAGAAGTAAAAAGTATTTTGGCATCATTACAAAATAATAAACATAAAACTTTATTAGCATTAATATATTCTTCAGGATTAAGAGTTGGTGAAGTAGTAAAATTAAAAATAAATGATATAGATAGTCAAAGAATGCTGATTAAGATAGAGCAAGGTAAGGGTAACAAAGATAGATATGTTATGTTATCAGAAAGTATTTTGTTACAATTAAGGAAGTATTATAAGGAATATAGACCAAATAAATGGTTATTTGAAGGTGCTGATAAAGATAAGCATATAACAGAAAGAACTGTACAAAGAATATTTAAAAATGCATGTGAAAAAGGATGTGTAATGAAAAAAGTATCTGTACATAGTCTTAGACATAGTTTTGCAACTCATTTGTTGGAAAGTGGAACAGATATTAGATATATACAAGAATTATTAGGTCATTCAAGTTCAAAAACCACAGAAATATATACACATGTTACAAATAAGAATATTATGAGTATTAAGAGTCCGTTGGATGATATTATGTGAAGGGAAGAGTAAGGGATAGTAAGTATTTACGACGTTCGGTAATACATCTGATTTGGAGGTATTAGCGACATTCGGAAATATTGTAGTTATATAACATAAATTCTTTCTAAGTAGATCAGTTTATGTATTGACAGAACTCAAATTATAGATATGGGAGGTAGAACATGAATGATTCATATTGGGATGATAGGTTGGAGTTTTTAAAAGCAATCCGCAATGGATGGTGCAATGATGATTACATTGAATTTCTTGTAGACAAAGTATGGAAGATTGAGAAACCTGTAAAGATAATTGATTATGGGTGTGGTTTTGGTTATATAGGTTTATTGCTTTTACCTATTCTACCTGAGGGTAGTACATATACAGGAGTTGATATTAGCGATACATTGTTGAATGATGCACGACATATTTTTACAGAACTTGAGTACGATACTAATTTTATTAAGTGCGATTTGAATGAGTTTTTACCAGAAGAAAAATATGACATAGCAATTTCACAGGCAGTTCTACGACATATTCCTAATGCCAAAAGCATTCTCAATAAAATGATACATTCAGTCATAAAAGGTGGTATGGTCATCTGTTTGGAAGGTGATTTAGAGATTGAAAAGACCGTCCAATATTTTAGCGGTTTTGATTACATTGGGACTGGAATGACACCCTTATATAGAAAGATATATAGAAATGAATTGAATCAAGGTGGTAGAGATTATAGAGTTGGTATAAAGATACCAATATATATGCAAGAACTAGGTTTGAAGAATGTAGATGTCCGTCTTAATGACAGAGTAAAATTTATCAATCCATATGGTGATAGTGCTAAACATAGTAAGGAATATGACGAAATAACAACAGCATGGGACTGGAATAAAAGGCTATCATATGAGGATAAAGAAAAAATGAAGAAGACTCTTGTTGACAGAGGTCTTACAAAAGGAGAAGCTAAAATTTTTAGTGATAGTCATGCGAGTATATGTGACCATGTAATAGATAATAAAGATACAGTGTATATATTAAAGCCGTCGTGTACACTTATATCGTATGGGATCAAATAGCTCCTTTTTAATATATACAAAGGGGTCAAGAATTTACGTCATATAACAATATATTTCCGTTCGCTGCGCATATCTCTTCACCGGGTACAAGCACCGCCAGGGAGAAGAGCGCTGAGGGTCCGGTTCAGAGACATCGGAAATACGAAACGTTAGCGGAAATAATCTACTTGGTAATTAGAAAGAGGTATAGAATTTGGAGAATAATGTTGAATATAACATACGGATAGATGAGTTAGCTACGATGCTAGAGTTGGGGGAGGTAGTTGAAAAGCCTAAGCAAGTGTTTGGTGGTCTACTGCATAAGTCGTTTGATGTGGCAACAAGTAAAGGGCATTATTTCATTAAGGCTTTAAATCCCCAGATAATGTTGCGGCCTACGGCTATGAAGAATCATTTATTTGCAGATGAGGTATCAATCATTGCAGTAAATACGGGGCTATCTGCTTCGGCCGTGAAGAAGATTGAAGGAAAGACTATACACAGTATTGATGGACAGTATTATCAGGTGTTTGACTGGTTAGATGGACTTTCTTACACGCACAGACCTGAGAACTTGGTCGAATGCTATAAGGTAGGTGTTCTTCTTGGACAATTACATCAGATTGATTTTTTATCAATTGAAAATCCTGATATTAAGGATGGTAAGCGTAGTAAGATTGATTGGCAAGGTATATTAGATCAAGCTAATAACTCAGATACACTTAAGAGGTTAGAAGATATTGATATTAATTACATTGATTTAGCTGAGACAGAATCACTTAAAGCATTAGAATTATTGGAGCGTCAAGTTATTAGCCATCGTGACCTTGATCCTAAGAATGTAATGTGGGGAGTAGATGGTAAACCAATTATCATTGATTGGGAAGCAGCAGGTTACGTTAATCCAACATTTGAGCTAGTCGAAGTGGCGGTATATTGGTCAGAATGTAAGGACTGCACAATAAACATAGATGCATTCTTAGAGGTATTAAAGGGTTATCACAGTGTATGTCCAATTCACTTCAATGATCTCCAATATGTGTGGCGAGCTCTGAATATTAATATGATTGGATGGATTGAATACAATTTAAAGAGATCCATTGGTATAGAAGTTAATTCTAGAGATGAATGTGATTTAGGTTACCAGCAAGTTATAGACACAATTAAGTCAATGAAGATGCTAGATGAACAGATAGAATTATTAAAGGCTTCTGTTCTAACTTTGAGGTGAATTACAGAGCTGGCGTAGATTACTTCCGCTAACAGCGAACTAGCGACATGGGCTTTTAATCGGACGGATGCCACACGTCGCTAGTTCGCGGGACGTTATGAGAAATAGCTACTCATCTATTGAGCCATGCGAGTTGTACAATTTTGCTATTAGATTAGATAAAAGAAAAATTCTAGGAGACTACTTATGAAGTTTTTTAAAAGAAAAGCAGAGAGCAATATCTTATGGAGAATGGCTGAAGAAGAAGACAAAGAGAAAGTAATAATGTTTAACAGTGCAATCAATAATTCTGATACTAAACTTATTAAGAAGATGATTAAAGAAGATGTTGAGATGCTAGGAATTATAACTGTGTTTGGCACTTTTTTACATGTTGCAGCAAAGAAAGGAAACCTTGAAGCTGTTAAAGTACTACTCAAAAATGGTGCTGATATAAATAAAAATGAAACTTTACATAATTGCCGTCCACTTGCAAGTGCGGCAGATAAAGGACACCTAGATGTTGTCAAATATCTTAGAGAGAATGGGGCTGAGTATGATTATAGTACTATTTTATCTAATCCATTGTTTAAGTCAATTAATAGTGGGCATTTACATGTGGTGAAATACTTAGTTGATAATGGTTTGGATGTCGCAAAAGTATACGATACAGAGTCCTTCGGGAAAACGAATGCATATACATATGCACGATCCTATAGACAAGTAGAAATTTGCGAGTACCTACAAGGTGTTTATATCAAGTCAGGTTATAAACTAGATCCCAAAGAAAAGCAACCTTGGGTAAATACAAGATTGCCTAATTTCACTGGGACTAGATTCACAGTTGAGAAGATCCACTTATTAGAGAATGAATTAGGAGTGAAAATGCCTGAATTTTATAGACGATTTCTAATAAGTGACTTTCCTGAGTCTCTGTATTATAAAGACGCTGCTGATGATGATAATTGGGTATGGCTTGGAAAAGACAGTAGCTTATTTCACACATTACGAAGTTTTATAGCATACAATACTCTTGATTCAAGAGAAAAGAAGAAAGAAATTAGGGACAAAGAATACTTTGCAATTGGAACTAATGGTGGTGGTGACTATTATTGCATAAGATTAGTTGATGATGACAATAGTGTATATTTTTATCAACATGAAGCTGATAGTTATACAAAGTATCATGAATCTTTTAAAGAACACATTAAATGGTTAGTTGATGAGCATTTGAATATGCAATAAATATTAAGTTATTGATATCATAATTGATTAAAAGATGTCGTAATTTAAGTCCGTAGCTACATCTCATAACACCATGTTCCTGCTTCGGGTCAGCAGAGGGGACGGCTTTGGAGTGAAAATGCTGACCAAATACGGCCGCCTAAGTCTAACGAGCACTCATTTATTTAGGAGTAATGTTTACTATATTTTCGTTATACTATGTTAGGTATAGAAGAATAGTACCAGTTATTTTAGCACATATGTTTTTTGATATTATAGCGATGATTAATTATAGTGGCTAACAGTTGACGCCGTCTAACAATATATTTCCGTTCGCTCTGTGTGATATAATAAGTTTATAGACTACGGAAAAGTAATCAAAAATATAATTAATTACCACTTTCGGAATAGAAAATATTAGGAGGTCAATATGAACAGAATAGCTGTCTTAGGACCAAAGGGCACATTTACAGAAGTAGCAACTAAAAAATATTTAGCTTCACAAGGTATAAAAATGCAGTTAGAATACTATTTGTCTATTCGGAGTACCTTTCAAGCTATTGAAAATGGGTGTGCGATGGGAGTAATTCCAATTGAGAATACATTAGATGGATTTGTACAGATAATATTGGATTTATTAACTCATTCAGATTTAAAGATAATACATGAAATTGTTTTACCTATTAGATTTACTTTAGTAGCTAACTGTAATAATATAAAAGAAGTTACTAGAGTCTATACACAGTTTAAAGCACATAATCAATGTATAGATCTTATTGAAAAATTGGGGGAAATTGAGATAATAACAACAGCTAGTAACAGCACGTCCTATGAAAAAGCTTTAAATGGTGATAGAAATGAGGCTGCGATTATACCAAGTCATATGTTAGATAAAAATGAAGTATTTGATTTAGTAGTTGAAGATATAGCAGATTCTATTGATAATGAAACAAGATTTATAATTCTATCTAAAGAACTTAATGATGAAGATATTGTTAGTGTTGACTGGAACACATTATTTGTTGTAAGTAATGATGTAGATAGACCAGGTCTATTGTGTGAGATATTAAATATTTTTTCAGATAGAGGTATAAACCTCAGGTCTATAATTTCAAGACCTAGAAAAACGGGGTTAGGGAATTATAATTTCTTTATAGATGTTGACGGTTGCTACCAAAGGGATGAAGCTGTAAAGGATGCAGTAATAAAGGTAACCGAAGGATTTGACATTAAAATATTAGGGTCATATTATAGGGTTTAGTTAAGATATAGACTATATGATAATGAATGCAATGGAGTCAAGTGGTTGCATCATCTAACAAAATATTTCCGTTCGCTACGCACATCTCTTCACTGGGTGCAAGCACCGCCAGGGAGAAGGGCTTTGAGGGTCCAGTTCAGAGACGTCGGAAATACGGGACGTTAGATGACATATAAAATTTAGTTTTTGGAATCGGAGGTTTTCTTATGGGTAAAATAGGTATCATTAGACATGGAGAAACAGAATGGAATAAGCTTACTAAACTTCAGGGCAGAGAAGATATAGATTTAAATAAAACTGGATTAGAACAAGCTAGAGTGGTTGGCGAATATCTAAAAAAGTATAATTGGGATATAGTATTTTCTAGTCCTTTGAAAAGAGCAAAAAGTACAGCTAAAGTTATAGCTGAAACTATTGGAGAAGAAGAAGTTATTCTAGAAGAAGATCTGATTGAACGAGACTATGGTAAAGCATCCGGGATGACACTAGATGAGAGGTTGGAAAAATATCCAGATAGGAAATATGCTGGTATGGAAAACTGGCAGCTCTTGAGAGAAAGAGTGAATAATAAGGTATTGGAGTTGGCTAAAAGATATGAGGATAAAAACATTTTAATTGTATCTCATGGCGGTGCAATCAATTCACTTTTGTATACTTTGTCAGATGGTGAATATGGTTCAGGAATAACGAAATTACATATGGGAAGTATGAGTATGCTGATGTATAATGGTGAGAAACTGATAGTTGAATATTTTAATCGCAAGGTATACTAAGACGTCCAATTTGATACATCATATAACAATATATTTCGGTTCGCTCTGTTATGGTATAATGAGTTTAACGACTACGGAATATACTCAGAAATATAAATAATTGCCACACTGACCGCACATCCCACCGCCTAAGCCAAGTCTGGACTCTCGTTGCATTAGCTGTTCGTAAACTCACAAGCATGAGCAACTCCTTCTAAGGCGCTGTGACGTCGGAAATACGAAACGTTTGATGAAATAACATCACTAGTGAATTGAGGTGGAAATATGAAATATAAATTTTGCCCTGAATGTGGTGAAATGTTAATTGAAAAAGAACTTGGAGATGAGGGATTAATACCTTATTGTAACACTTGTAAGAAGCCTTATTTTGAAAAGGTTGGGCAAAGTGTTCTAGTAACTGTAGTAAACGAATGCAATGAGGTTTTACTATTGAAACAAAACTATGTATCAAGGACTAACTGGGTATTAGTTGCTGGGTATATAAAGAAAGGTGAGACTGCAGAAGAAACGGCTATAAGAGAAGTTATTGAGGAAACTGGGCAAAGATCAGATAAATTGAGATATATCAAGAGTTATTATTATGAAAAGCATGAATTGCTAATGTTAGGGTATTTGATGAAAGTTGAGAAGGGTGACTTTTCAAAATCTATAGAAGTAGATGAATTAAAGTGGTTTAGTTTTGATGATGCAATATTAAAGTTGCGATGTGGAAGTATTGGTGAAAAGCACCTTTTGAACTGTTTAAAGTATATATGAAAAATTAATTATTTATAAATTATGATAATAATTATTGTAATTGGCTGTTTCCGTGATTTACTTTATATAACAAAATGTTCCTGTTCGCTCTAACATGGTATAATTACTTGAAGGCTTTACCATAGTAATTGGTAACTAGAGTTGATAGAAATACAGTCGCACATCCCACAACCTAAGCCCTGACGGGACGGCGCCCATATTAGCTACTTAATCAGAGCAGGAGAGTGCGCTTCTAAGGTGCTTGGACGTCAGGAACACGTAACGTTAGATAAAATTATTACCTAGTTTATCTCCATTGAAAGGAAATATTATGAAAAAAACAATCTTGAGTAAAGAGGAAGCATCAAAGATTAGAAAAGAACTAAATTCTATTTGGGACATCAGTAGGCATTATTGGTATCCACTGTATGATTGTAAAAGAAATGATTTGATAGCATTTGATTCAGAATATCTTGACACAGATTCTAAACTTATAGAGATAAAGAATATTTTTAGAGATCGAAAGATTATGGATATTTATGAATTTAGAGAAGATGGAATTTCAACAAAGATAAGTAATATTGTAGATTATGATTTTTGGGAAACAGAAATATACTTCTGGAATAACGAAAGCTTTTGGTTTGACAGTAGTAAGGATTGGATTATTTATAAGAATCATGAAGGGACTACAACCTTCGGAGGGTTGTGGCTGGTAAATAAGTTGAAAGAATTATGGTCAGATTGGAATGAAAACATATCATGGGATACTAAAAATAAGTCTGGAATCAAGTAAACTAGTGATAGTTTCCGGTAATAACTTCATCTAACAATGTATTGCCATTCGTTCGGGTAAGGGTAATTCTTTTGAGAAATGCCCTTACACATCCCGCGCGTCGCGACAGTCGTTGCATTAGCCCTTAATCAGGGCATGAGCAACTCCTTCTAAGGTGCTGGGACGTCGGAATAAGGAAACGTTAGATGCAGAAAAAGACTATTCTAATAATATAAGTGATTATATAATATGAGGGAGGATTATAATGACTGAGGTGATCAAAACAATATATGAAAGAAGAAGTATACGTAAATATCTAGATAAACAAGTTGATAAACAGACAATTATTACATTATTAAAAACAGCTATGGCTGCACCTACAGCTGTAAATTGTCAACCCTGGGAATTTATTGTTGTCGATGAAGCTGACAAACTTTCAAAAATAAAACAAGAGTGCAAATATGCAAGATACAATGCTCCTGTAGGAATTGTAGTTTGTGGTAATATGAAATTAGCATTAAAGGGTGCTGATCATGAACTTTGGATTCAAGATTGTAGCGCAGCAATAGAGAACATGTTAATTGCTGCAACAAGTTTAGGATTAGGAACAGTATGGATTGGTATATATCCTGTCCAAAATAGAATTAGAATGTTGAAGAAAGTACTAAATATACCTGATTTTGTTACACCACTTGGCATAGTATATATAGGTTATTCTGCAGAAAAGAAAGAACCAAGAACCAGATATAATGATAAAAGAGTATATTGGCAGGAATATGAACCTAAGCGTAAACACAGGTCAAAGGATAAGCCACAAATAGGACATTATTAAACTTACGGGACGGCTACTGGTAAATTCCGTCTTTTTCCATCATCTAACAAAATATTTACGTTCGCTACGCACATTCCACAGCCTAAGCGCGTCGCGACAGTCGTTGCATTAGCCCTTATCAAGGGCATGAGCAACTCCCTCTAAGGCTCTAGGACATTGGAAATAAGAAATGTTAGATGACATAATTCATTTGATGATTTTATATGTAATAATTTTAGCATTACTTATTGCATTTCTGAGATATTGTTATATGAATCTACATTATGATAGAATTCCAATGTTTAAGGTTAGACGAGTTTATAATGAGCAGAGTGTAGCCTTAGACGATGGTACAATCTTAAATTACGTTGAATGCAAGAATGATTTGCAACCACTGTTATTGATTCATGGCCAGACAATGTGTTGGGAAGATTATGCCAATGTTCTTCTTAGTTTGAAAGAAAAGTATCATGTATATGCAATTGATTGCCATGGTCATGGTAAATCCAGTCATGATGAATTAAAGTATACTTGTAAATTTATGGGAAATGATTTCAAGTGGTTCATTGAGAATGTTATTGGAGATGACTGTATCGTTTGTGGTCATTCTTCTGGTGGAATCATAGCTGCTTGGTTAACTGTTAATGTTAAAGATTATGTGAAAGGTGTAGTATTTGAAGATCCACCTTTCTTTAGAGTTAAACCTAATGAAATGAAGAATACATTTGTATGGCATGATGGTTTTGAAGTAGTGCATAAGTATTTGGTTGATGGTTCAGAAATAGATTACGACTTATATTACATATTGAATGGCTATTTTTGGAACCTATTTGGTGACTTAAGAAAGTTAGTATATGAGACAGCTAGGAAATATCGATTAAAGCATCAGAATAGTGCTTTGAAAATTTGGTATATACCTTATAAATGGTTGCATGGTACCAGATACCTTGATGAATTTGATTTGAAGTTTGCAGAAACATTTTATAGTGGTAGATGGAAGGAAGGAATAGATATTGAGGAGTTACTTAGTGATATTGAATGCCCTTCAATCTATCTTAAAGCTAGAACTAATTATGGTAAGGATGGTGTCTTGTATGCAGCTAACACGGATGAGGATGCCAGTAGAGTTGTTAATTCGTTTAAGGATACTAAGCTTATTACGATTAAGTCCGGGCACGATATTCACTTTGAGCAACCAACTAAGTTTGTAAATATTCTATTTGAGTTTATAGAACAATTTGGTGATAACTGAAGTGCTATGTCGTTTGTCTGAAGTACGTCAGCTAACAATACGTTAACGCAAGGGTCGACAGAGGGCACGGCTTTGGAGTAAGAATATCGACCACATACAGCCCCCTAAGCCCGTCGGTACGGCACTCGCATTAGACGAAGCAAGTTCGCCATGAGCAAGCACCTCTAGAGTGGTAGGTACGTCGTGAACGAAGGACGTTATGGGACATACCATACTAGTTTTTATATAGGGGGACATTTAATGTTGTATGATTATTTAGGTAAGGATGTAGAGGTTATAATTGACAGACCGTTGGGTTCAAAGCACCCCAGATTTAATATGATCTATCCTTTGAACTATGGATATATTCCTGACACTGTATCTGGTGATGGGCAGGAGATAGATGCATATGTTTTGGGTGTGTTCGAGCCAGTTGAACGATATACTGGTAAGGTTATTGCGATTATCAGACGTGCTGACGATGATGAAGATAAGTTAGTTGTTGCTCAAGAACTGAATAGTTATGATAAGTATCAGATCAAGGCTCTAACAGAGTTCACAGAGCGTCATTTTGAGACAGAGATAATAAGCTTTGAGTATTTGAAACAGTCGATACGTAATACTGCAAGATTGATTGCCAGACGAGATGATGAGATTCTTGTTATTAAGGAATCAGATGACGGTGAAGTATATTACCATTTACCTGGCGGTGGAATAGAATATCGAGAGAAGATAGAAGAAGCACTTGAACGAGAAGCTTTTGAGGAACTTGGTGTTCATGTCGTAGAGTATGAGCCGTTCATCATATTTGAGAATTTCTTTGAAGTCAAGGGTATGATGGGGCACGAGATTTCTCATATATATGAAGTTAAGCTATCAGGAGATATCTATAAGATTAATGAGATGGATATGAATGCTGATTTATTACCGGCTAAAGTTGTATGGGTTAAAGTCCAGGATTTCAAAGACAATATAAAGACATTTTATCCGACGGAATTGGCAAAGTTAATATGAGTGCGGAGTTTCCGTCTGGTACGTCCCATAACAGCGATTTGACGACATGGATAGTAACAAGGAAGGATGTCCATGTCGTCAAATCACGTAACGTTATGAGTCATTTTCGGTATCGCAGATTTTTAGTTTTAGGACATAAGGTTTAGGATGTAATTTATAGCAATATTTGCAGACTAAGTATGGAGGTGTTAAATGGAAAGAATATGGATAACAGGGTCATCGGGTTCAGGTAAAACCACTCTAGCTAATATAGTAGGAAAGAAACTAAATATTCCAATACACTATAATGATAAAATTTTTTGGGAAAGAAATTGGAAGATACGCTCAACAGAAAAGCAAATTGTGATGACTAAATCTATAACAGAAAAAAGAAAATGGATATATGAAGGAAATAGATTTGCTGACTGTAAAGAAGATGGTAGGTTTAATTGTTGTGATACTATTATATATTTAAAAGTAAACAGATTTATATGTTTGTATAGATTTATAAGAAGATATTTCAAATATAAGGGTAGTGTTCGACCTGATATTTCAGAGGGGTGTATAGAAAAAATCGATATTAATATTGTTAAGTATATTTTATTTGATTATCCTAAGAAAGATAAAAGAAGACAAAAACTGTTTAATGAGAGTATGGATATGGGTAAAAATGTAATTATATTAAAAGGTAAAAAAGGTATAAAAAAATGGATTGAACTCTTATAATGATAGTTTGATAATTTTACAACTTTAAGTGTACTGGCAAAATTGAAGCAATGTGTAAACAGAAGTAAAGGCTGACGGTCAAACGACTCATAACACTGTGTTTACAACATCCCCCAACCTAAGACCTAAAGGTACAGTCGGCACATTAGCCATTACTCAAGGCATGAGCACCTCCTTCTAGAGGTTGGGGGACATCGCAAACACATACACGTTATGTGAAATACTCATTGAGAAAGTTATTTTTGTATAAAAATTCTAAGTTACAAAAGAGAAAAAATATACGTTGTAGAATCAAATTTCTACTTAATAAGCTTAAAGCGAAGGAGAAAATTTTTTATGGCAGGATTTTCAATTGTATTACTAGGGTTCATATTTATAATTATAGCAAGTGTTGTAGGAATATTTATAGTATTTATATTACCGCTAATTATAAATTTTATTATTATTTCTAAAGAATTAGAATGGCGAATGAAAAAGATTTTTAAGATGTGGGGTGGAATGCTAGGGGTACAGTTTCTGACATCACTGATTATGATAGCAGTTGCCTTAATTATAGATTTATTTATTCCATTTGAAACATGGACTAATACTACATATGGATTTTTAGGAATGCTAATTTCATCTGTCTTTAGAATAATACCAATTGCATTACTAATGCTTCTATCACTATTATTATATAGAAGGATTAGTATGGAGAAACCTACTACTAAAACATACATAGCATTAGGTGTTCAGTCAGTTTTAATGTCTTTTAGTGCAAATGTGCCAACATTTATTGTTTTTGCATTAATGCAATATTAAGGACTAAGATAAAATAATCTACATTATCCACCACGAGGGTGGTATGAGCGGAATCACTCTAAGGAGCCAGGACGTCGTGAAGCCAGAAAGTTAGACGACATCTGCTAATTACATGTATGAGTATAAACAGGGAAGAAATAGTATGAAGTGTGAGAGTAGAAAAATATTAATAATATCATTGTAGTTTATGTAATTGTACTTTTAGAACCCACAATCCATGGATATAGCTCGCTCCACTCAAATTATCAATTTATACTGGCTATATTAGAAAGGTTAGGTGGTATTTTAATCTTGTGGTATGTCATGTATAAAGATGACTCCAATTTACAGCGCTTTGGGTTATCATTTAGATTTATAGATATTTGCATAGTATTGTTTTAATTTTACTATATTATTTAGGTAGCTATTTTGTAAGTATCCTAATATATTATATTGCTCCAAGTTTTTATAATATTCAACCTAAAAATAAAGATCTAAAATAACGGTTTGGTATGTATTATTAATGGTTATAAATCCTCTTTTTGAGGAACTGATAGTTCGTTCCTTCTTTATCGAAAAGATAGAAGCACTTACTAATAGTTCATTAGTTGCTATTATCTTAAGTATTATATTACAGCTCCTTCCACATATCTATCAAGGATTTATAGCACTCATTTATTTAGGAGTAATGTTTACTATATTTTCATTATACTATATTAGGTATAGAAGAATAGTACCAGTTATTTTAGCACATATTTTTTTGATATTATTGCGATGATTAATTATGGCGGCTAAGCCCTGTCGGGGCGGCGCACACATTAGCACTTATTTAGAGCATGAGCCTCTAAGGTGCTGAGAAGTCGGAAATAAGGGACGTTATAAGAAAGTAACTTATTCATGTCAGGAGATTTCTTTGGGGTCAAAGATATTAATTTTAATTATTATGGTATGGTTCTTATTTAATTTAGTATTAAAAAAACTAGGGTAAAGTTACGAAGCTGAATGAGTCAATATCATATAACAATGTATTTCCATTCGTTCGGATAGGGGTCTCACACATCCCACCGACAGTCATTGAATTAGCACTTATTCAGGGCATAAGCAATTCCTTCTAAGGTGCTGGCTGGGACGTCGGAAATACAGAGACGTTATAAGAAATTGCCTCATTCATTTCAGGGTATTTCTTTGAGATGAAGATTATTTAGTACATATAGCAATTCACATTTGTAAGATATAAAGATTATTTATATTTAAGGAGGAGGGAAAACATGAAAAATTATGCTCAAGTTTATGTGAAAAATAGTTTTGAAGCTGCAGAAATGTATTGCAAAGCTTTTGGTGCAGAAATTACATTTGAAGTGAAAAATGATGACAAAACTGCTTATGCGCATTGTGAATTATCTGTAGATGGTGAAGGATTTTTAGCATTAAGTGAAGCAGCGAATCCTTGTGACGTAAACATAGTTCACAAAGTGAAATGGGAAACTATGACGTTTAATGTTTTTGAGATGGGAAGCGAAGAAGCGGTTTGTAACGCCTTTAATATTTTGAGTAATGGTGGTGTTATTATTAATCCAATTCAGGAAGTGCCATGGAGCAAATGTTGTGCGACTGTTATAGATAAATATGGAGTGTGTTGGTGGATTGCAATTTGATAAACCTAATGAGCATAATCTTTAGTTTATAATATTTATTATATTATACAGTAAAAAGAAGAAGACTAGAGAGATTGCTTCGAAGCTGAATGAGATAACTTCTTATAACAATGCACACAAGTTCGCTTTGACTATAACTAGGGATAAGTTAAAGAAGAAAATAGAGGAACTAACATGTAACTCATTGAAAAATAGAATTACACTTTTCTCAACATGGTATCATAAAGGAGGAAGTCAACAAAGGGGGAGAGCTTCTATAGTTCTAGATGGTATTGAGATATATGAAGCTATACAGTCCGAGAATGAAGTATTTAAGGCGTTAGCACTTATCAATCGAAGATTCGGAAAAAGAAAATTGAAAGATATAAAAATTGAAGAATTAAAATATGAGTCTAATAAAATTTTGTTTCAGGCAAGGTGTGAAGCAGAGGGAATTAAAATAATGTAGTTGAATATCAGCTTCCATGGGGAACATCTTCTAACAAAATATTTCCGTTTGCTACACATATCTCTTAACCGGGTGAAAGCACCGTCTACGAAGAAAGGCTCTGAGGTCTGGTTCAGAGCCGTGGGAAATACGGAAACGTTAAGTCACATAAATTAATTTTTGTGAATAAAAGGAGATTTATTGATGGCTAATCCAGTAATTATTGAATGTTATTCCTATAAATGGATAGATGAATTTAATGATATCGGATATAGAATAAGGAAATCTATGGTTGATACAGCAATAAGAATTGATTATATTGGCTCAACTTCAATTATTACTTAGATGCTAAACCTATTATAGATATTCAAGTTTTTGTTAAATCTTTTAACCCATTTGAAAAAATTCAAAGTCTCTTGGAGAATATAGGCTATAGATATAGAACTAATAATATTGAATTGACAAAGCGTTATTTTAGAGAACAGGAAGGTCATAAGAGAACACATATCCATGTTAGAATAGATGGGCGCAAAAGACAGCTTTACTAATATAGTTATCACTAAGTAGACATATATGACTTTGCATAACAGCCAATTGATGACATCAATAGAGCCAAGAGGGAGTCGACGTCGTCAATTTACTTAATGTTATAAGAAATTATCCCATCATTACAGAGCATTTTTTATAGATCTTTAAATTAAGATTTATGCACGATGCTATAAGTTTCAATAAAGGTGATTTTAATAATGGAGCCAGCTATACAAAAGTCAAGTAAAAAATGAAATAAAAGAAGAAAATATTGAATAGATAAAAAAGAGCATCATAAATAAAGGTACTGCTAAGAATACCTAAATTATATTGTGAGTTATGTAATGTATATAAAATCCTCTTTACTGTTAAGCATAGCGAAAATGGTATTTATCATGTTTTTGGACACATTACAAAGTGCAGAATTATGATGCTTGCCTTGAAGTTTTTTCTTATGATATTTCTGACGGAATTGATTGTTCTTGCCTTTTCCTACACACGCAACACGTGTAGCTGTAAGATGGAAGTTCTGAGGTATTTAGAGCCACGTTTAGATATGCGACACCGTTTACCTTTGAACTCTCCTGATTCATAGATGGAGGGATCAAGACCGGCAAATGCTAATAGTTGAGAAGGTGAACTAAAGCGTGAGATATCACCGATTTCACCAATGATAGAAGCACCAATAACGTTACCAACACCTGGTATAGTTGTTATAAAATCAAAATCAGCCATTAGAGCATCAAGATGTTTATCGATAATAGCAATCTGTTTGTTGTAGTGATTGATGTCATCGATGATAGACTCGATAAGAAATGAGTTGGTAATAGAAGTATCACCAATTGTTTTTTTAGCAAGATTTTTGATTAATTGAGCAGCAGAAAAACGATCCCCCTTGATTTTGATAAAGCTTTCAAGTGTGTCAAGATGCATACGAGCAATCTTAGCAGGAGCTGGATAAGAAGAGAAAAGATTCATAGCCCACTGAGAATGCTGTTTGAAGTGTTTGATAAACTCAGGGAAAGTAATCTGGAGCAATCGAGTGAACTCCATTTTGGCCTTTGCAAGGGTATGAAGTTTATCTAGACGTAATCTAGATAATGACTTAAGTTCAGAAGTCGTGTATAGTGTAGATATATAGGGTTTGAGATGCGTGAAATTATGCATGATATATCTACAGATTGCAAGGCAGTCAAGTTTATCAGTTTTTGTGTTTCTTAGTGAATATGCCATTCTACTGTGGTGGGTTAGAACGGGGTTAATCATATACACGTTGAAACCGGCAGAGTGCAAGAAGTCACGGATGTTACTGGAGTAAATACCAGTTTCTTCAAGCCCTATATGGACGTTATCAAAAAGCTCCGTATGGGAAGAAATTTCCGTATGGAGTTTTTTAAATCCAACAGAAGAGTTTTCAATAGTAAAAGACTATGAAAGGATTTCACCGTACTCTGAAATAATAATTACATCATGTTTTTTTGAAGCGACATCAATGCCAATAAAAAGCATGTTAAGACCTCCTAGATATATTTAAACATTGTGCGACCACAAACTAAAATTCGGATGACCTTGTAAATGAAACGTCAAGCGTTAACCAGCTAATTTATCCTTTGAATAATAGTTGTGGGTATACCCTCCATTCAACGGTCGAGCCGTAGGTAAAACATGGAATACTCCACAACGTTTATCTAAATATTATATAGGAAAATAATATAAAACAGAAATAAGAAAGGAGAGTATACTGATGTATCAATCTGATATGTTTAGTATACAAGGTAAGAAGGATGAATAAATTATTATATATTTTAATAGCTTTTATTTGTATAATTGTAGTATCATGTAGTGCTATTAATAAAGAAGAAATTGAAACTTTGGATAATAAATTAAAAAACTTAGAAGAAAAGTATGATTTATTTTGTCAGAATCATGAGAAAACTATTGGCGAATATAATAATTTGATAAAGGAAGTTCGAGAATTAAATGAAAAAAACTTAGAACTAAGAAATAAAAATAATGATTTAGTGTATGATTATACTCAAATGACTAATGAAATTGGTGAATTAATAAAAGGTAAACAGGATATTGAAGATTATTATAACAATATTATATTAGAGGTATATAAAGGAAAAATAGATAGTGAAAAAGTAGTAGAGTTATTGAATAGGTTCGATGAAGATACAGTTAAAAAAAACGATGAAATTATAGGCTGGACAGTTGTTAATTATTATAAAGATAGTGATTATTGTGAAATAATTTTTCAAGGAGATAAAATTATAAAAGGTAAATTAGAATTTTACCGTAATGTTGACACGTATTTATTTGAAACTCAAGAATTAGAAAAATTACCAATTCCTTATTATAGTAAAGTTATTGAAGGAATGGGACTAGGGATAGTTAATTTAGATGGATTGTTAAACGAATTAGGTGACAATTTTTATAATGGTATTGAAGTAGCTTTGAGAATAAAAAACTGTACACATTTCCAATCACCAGTATCTAATGGAATAAATGTTGAGTATACTAATTTAGAAAAAATATATTGATGAATATTCTTTCTATATAGTAAAAATCATAATAGATTGTTAAAAGCTGATGAAAGAAAAATTAGTGAAGCTATTTTATATAGTAAAGTTTATTTATTTAATTTAAAATAGTTATAATAGAACTCAAGGGAGATAGCAGTAATGGAAAATAAAAAAAATTCACAGAAAATAATGAATTTGTTTTGGGAAAAATTTTTAAAGAAAACGGGTAGATATGAAACAACAAGATACTTAGAAGTATTTCACTTTGAATTAACTGAAAAATTGGCGAATGAATTATTACGGTTGGTGTTAATTGGGCAAAAACAAGCTACAGCTAGTAGTTTATGGGGGTATGAAATTGAAGGTGAACGTGTACCAGAGGTTGGTGATCTAAGTATCGTTGCTGATTGGGAGGGTGTACCACGTTGTGTTATTGAAACAACTCAAGTAACAATAATTCCATTTTCAGATATTACTTATGATATTTGTAAACGTGAAGGTGAGGATGATACATTAGAATCTTGGCGTGAGGGACATATTCGTTTCTTCAATGAAGAAGGTAAGGAACTTGGATATGAGTTTAAGGATGATATGCCAGTAATTTTTGAAGATTTTGAAGTAGTATATCAAGTATAGATATTATGACAAACATAATTATAGTCTTTAATATTATAGCCAAAACATAATTTTTATATGAACATACGAAACGTTAAGAGACATAAGCAATTAGGTTTGATATCAATTTTGATATATAGGAGGATAACAATATGAATTTTGCTCTAGGGTTATGCCCTCAAACATCCTACCACCTAAGCGCGTCGTGATAGTCATCGCATTAGCCCTTAATCAGGGCATGAGCGATTCTCCTTCTAAGATGCTGGAACGTCGGATACATTAGGTAACAGATAATACTATTTATGTGAAAAACAAAAGATGTAGAAATAATATTAGTTATATTAGGACATCATAATAATAATTACATAGATTATTTGGAGGAATAAATTATGACTAAATCAAATACGCACTCTATATTATATTTTTTGTCAGTATTAATAATTGCTTCTGTAATAAGTTGTAGCAATAAACAAGATAAAAAAAGAAAATCTAATAATTTAGTTATGGATGAAAATGAGTTTTGGAATATAATATCAATGTTTAATTGGAAATATGAAGGTGATGAAGATAAAGTCCTTAATAGTGCTATTAACTATTTATCTGAAAAATCTAACGAAGATATTTATAGATTTCATGATATACTTTCAAGATTGCTTTATGATTTAGATGGAATTGAATATGCACAGAACATTGGTACATATTCATATAAGAATAAAAATAGTTATTTTTCAGTAGATTGGTTTCTGTATACTAGGTGTGTGGTAGTTGCCAATGGTAGAGATTATTATTATAATGTTATTAATAACCCTAAAGAAATGCCTAAGGATATAGAATTTGAGGCATTGTTATATATTGCACACGAGGCTTATGAAAAGAAAAACAATAATGAATTTGATTATATATCAGAATATAATTTTGAGACATTTAGCAATAAGGGTAAGTGGGTACAATAGGAACTAATGGGCTGACTTAATATAAACTCTTAAAGTAAGTATATATTTGTAATAGGTGGCTATAGGTTATTTCAGTATTATCCAATCGCCTAACAAAATATTTCTGTTCGCTACGCACATCTCTTCACCAGGTGCAAGTACTGCCTACGGAGAAGGGCTATGTGAGTCCAGTTCAGAGACGTCAGAAACAAGGAACGTTATGTAAAACTTCAAACCTAGGCTAGTAGTTGTAAAGTTAATTATTGAGAAGGAGAGCATATGAAAAAAGAATATCCTATTTTAGAATTTGATAGTAATACAAAATCAGTAATTGATCCAACAATATTAATTAAACCAATTGATATTCCAATTAAAGCAGTGATATGTTTTTTTAATGATGTTTTGGAAGATTTAAGGGTTAAGGGAAAGGTTCGTTTGATTCAAAACATAAGAACAGAAATTGGTCCTAATCCAATATATGAACTAGAGTATTTAGGTGAAAAAGTGACCGTTTTTCATCCAGGGGTAGGAGCACCACTTGCAGCAGGTATGTTTGAAGAAGTTATCGCATTAGGAGCTAGGAAGTTTATTGCATGTGGAGGAGCTGGAGTTTTAGATGAAAAAGTTGCAGTAGGGCATGTAATAGTACCAACATCAGCTATAAGGGATGAAGGGACATCTTATCATTACATATCTCCAAGTAGAGAAATATCAGTTGATAAAGTTGGTGTAGAAGCAATAGAAAAGGTTTTAACTAAGCATAAGTGTAAATACATTCTATCAAAAACATGGACAACAGATGCAATCTATAGGGAAACTTATGATAAAGTAAAACTAAGGAAAACAGAGGGGTGTTTGGCTGTTGAAATGGAATGCTCTGCTTTTTGTGCAGTTGCCAATTTTAGAGATGTTATATTTGCACAGATACTATATGGAGGAGACCTAGTTGATTGTGAAGAATGGGATGCAAGAGATTGGAATAATCAAACAGAGATTAGGGAACGCATTTTCTGGTTAGCTGTTGAAGCGTGTTTAGAGCTTTAGACTCACTTGAATTATGTGATGGTTTCCGGTTAGAAGGATTCAGATTGGAAGTTTGCTCAAGATATTTGCCTGAAGTTAGCAGATAATGATGATGCTATAGTAAGAGCTAATGCCATTTTTGGACTGGCTCATATAGCCAGGACTAAGCAAAAACTAGATAAGAGAGTGGTAAAGCCTATTGTTTTGAGAGAACTCAGATACAATTATGTGAACCGATCCACGATTCTTGATGCAATTGACGATATTAATTTCTTTATGGAATGGTCATTAGCACTAAAGGAATACAAAAAATATAGATAGGTATGACCTAGAGTCGGCTCAATGGGGACGACATTAATGTTTTCTAACAACATGATAAGGTATGTTAAAGGAAAGAATAGACTAGTTTAAGGATGTAGTGGAAGAGAGGTTTTGCTATGTTGTCAATTGAACTAATTGTTGAAGTAAATAGACAGGATTTTTTTGATTCAATTGAAGAATTATCATTTAGTAGACTTATGAATGCAGAAGCTTCAGTTGATATTCGAGATTGTGTAATGATGGATAACTATTTGGTTTTCGCACTCCGACTTGGCTCTAAATCACTAATTAAGTATGGACTCTCATATATAGTCTATCGAGAGATCGATCAGGGAGTTGAGTTAATTGAGATTTTCTATGAAGATGATAGTTTTATACCTCATTCATCGGTTTGGTCAGCATATTGGATTCTGAATAAGCTTGGTAAGTATAGATATATTGATATTGAGAAAGACACTTATAAGAAGCTAGAGCCATCCTTTGATGATGCTTGCTCAGTTTTTTATAGTGAGCAACTAGACGAGCGTAATTCTCGAGTTTTTGATATGGATTTCTAACTGGTCCTTGTAGGTAGATTAGAGTATCAGAAGATAGAATAGGCACTAGATGTAGGTTTTAAATAAAGGGGGAAGGAATATGTTATTAGACGAAAAAGTTATTAATATGGAAAAGAATATGTGGGAAGCATTTTCTAATGGTGATTCAACTACATTTGCTCAACTAGTGTCTGATGAAGCGATAATGATTTGTGGAGGATATAAGACAAGTGGAACTGAATATGCAAAAATTATAGAGCAAATTAGATTACAAGATTATTAAGTGAGTGATTTTTTTGTTAAAGAAATTAGTGCTAATACTATTTTGGTAAACTATCTTGCTAAAGTTAAATGTCCAGACCCAAGCATATCTGGAATATTTAGGGTATCATCTCTTTGGGTTAACGATAATGATAAGCTGAAACTATTATTTAATCAAGATTCAAGAATTGGGTAATATTATTTACTAGTTTTTAGTATGAATTTGATAGGGGTGATGATAATTTGAGAATAAGTATTACATCAGTATTTGATTTAAGACCTGATAAATGGGGGTTGAGAGGTGACCCATATCTATGGGATGATATAAGAGAAGAGTTTCGTGATGTATTTCTACCGTATGATCAGGCTCAATTTATTAATGATATAGTTAGTCTTTTTGAAGAGAAAACTGGTCAATCTATAGATAATGAAAAAAATGTATATATTGAAAAGTATGCTTATGGTGGTATGTCAAGTGGAGGTATAAGCCCTGAATTTTGGAAGAGACAAGCCATTCCTTTATTAGCACATCGACTCAGGGAAGTTAATATGATGTATGAAAATATAGAATAGACACATTTGACTAAATTTGTTAAGGCTAAGAGCTTTTTGAGTTAACTGATAATAGTACACTAAATAAAAAATAATTAATTGGGTGTATTATGAAGATTATATAATACGAACTGAAAGGTTGGAACATATATTAAGTATTTTAAGGCAAATAAGAAGTTATCAGAGTGTCTTGAAAGATTTTGTGATGTTGAAATTTTAGATGATTTTCATTAACCTGAAGATGATGGTAGTAAGCATAGCACTTTAGGAACACTATTTGAATAGCATTTAATTATTTGCGAAGATAAGGTAATTTAATTACAGTTTCTAGTGAATTGGCAAATAATAAACAAAATATTAGTTGATACATAAAATTAAATTAAATTTATTATAACTGACATATAATTAGAGGAGATTTTTTCTAGATATTATAAAAAGGATGATGATATTTAAAAAAAGGAGGTAATATAGTGGAATACGTAAAATTTAGTTTACTATTTATTTTTAGTCATGTGGTAGCTTATACATTTGCAGGAGTTATAGCACTAAAGGTAAGCAAAGAGATTTATGAAAACAAAACCAGACATTGTGATTTCTTAAGAGATATGTCAAATAAAGAAGAGAGTATGTATGTTTCAAAGTGTTTTTTACCAGCTCAAATTTTAAGAGGATTTCTGATGTCAATTGTTCTATTGCCAATATTGAACAGTCTATTAGAACTATCATTTGTATTACAAGTAACCTTTTTTTGCAGTCTAATGTTTATTTATACCCATATTTCTGCTGTATCACCATTCATTGATAACATAGAAGGATTTGTATACTTTAAAAAACAGTATATCAAGAAGAATATAATTGTAAAATTTCAATTAGAAATGGTTATGTACAGTATTTTATTCAGCCTGTTTTTAGGAATATTACTGAGGATTACATATTAAGGATTTTTCTTGATTTTACAAATTGAGATGCATAATGAAAAGATTTCAATGTACGTCTTAAATGATATAAAGACATCTATGACATAAGTGTTGTAAACATTTATTCGTTAAAAAGTGTTGTTTTGCAAATTATTACCAGAAAGATGTATTAATGTATGAACAAGAAAATAGATTTATTTAGCTATGGATTAGCTCTTAGGTATTAATTAATAATGAGCGAATTATTACGCTTGTATCATATAACAAATATTTCCGTTCGCTACGTACCTTCACTCTCTTTAGGGAAAGCAATGAGGGTCAGTGTGAACGTGATTTATATCAAGATGTCTGTAATATATGCTTTTTGCGAGAAATAAACTATTAAATTTTAGTTAAAGCTAATTGCATTTGATAAGGGAGCAAAGGGTTCTGTTTTAGTAAACATTAAGGATAAATTTTGTGTTAGAGAAATATACGAGACGTTAGAAGACATAACTGTACTTAATAACAAGGAGGAGTTTTATGCCAAAGTTAAGATGTATTTGTGGCTATATATTTGATTTGACGCCTATTCCAGATGAAGGCTATGTCGTAATACGCAATTATGATTATGAACGGTATATTGAAGATGAGGTTTTTCGGGACAAGAGTCACTTAATATCTAAGGATTCAGAAGAATGTGGTAAGCTAATAGAAGCTGACAAGTTGGTGGTTAATTTGAGTGGAAGTTTATATGAATGTCCTGATTGTGGTTCATTGATCTGGCATAGAAGTAATAGTACTTATAGTTATTATGATTTAAGAGTAGGACGGAGAGCGTATAAGTTTGATAAGTTGAAGGCACATAGTGAAGAGAATATTGGTTCTGGTGTAGAACTGGTTAGAATCCGTGATTTAGAGAAGAAGTTGAATGTTAGCTTACCTGAGGATTTTGTAGCATATCTACAAGAGATGAATTATGCAGAGATACATGGTGACCCCATTTACGGGATTCATAATGATATGCCCTCTATAGATATAGCCGAGCAGAATATAGGGAAGGAACATTTTCGCTATGGATTTCTAGAAATCTTTTGCAATGATATTGATGGTACCATTTTTCTTAGACCTGATAATGGCAGAATATATAATGCATCGTTCCAAGAACCAATTGCAGATAGCTTTAAGAAGTTTGTAGAGATGCTTCTAATGTGAACCCAAATAAGGAGGTAAAGTATAATGGATTTTGAACATAGTAATATTAAACCAGATTATTTTAAGGAAAATTGGGAAGGTAAGTGGAAAGTATTTTCTTGGTTGGAATTTGTATGTGCAATACCACATGTTATGTTTATGGTTACAACCTTTAAGGGAAATGGACTACCTAATGCTTCATTTCAGAGTTGGTCGAGTTTTACTGGAGAAGGAGATAATTACTATGTTATAATGTCGGGTATAATGAAACATACCCATACTTATGAAAATATCAAACGGAATAAAGAATTCTGTATCAATTTTTTGAATATAAAATATCTTGACAGTTGCTGGAAAACAATAAAGAAGCATGATGTAGATATAGATGAAATCACATCATCGGGATTCACAGTTGAGAAATCAAAAGCAATTACTGCACCAAGAATTAAAGAGAGTTTCTTAAAACTTGAATGTGAATACGAGTGGGAAAAAGAACTTTGTCCTAATAGTTTTAATATCACTATATGTGGTAAAGTGAAACATATTTCTATAAATGAGAATTTTGCAAAAGTACAAACTAACCAAAAGTACGGAAAAGATAGCTTTATGTTTAATCTTCATAACCCTCAAAATCCCTACACAGGTGAATACTTTGGAGGTGGAGTTGGTACTATTGAATATCACTGTAAAATGTAAGTAAAGGGCATGGCGAGTCCAGTGAGAATTAAGAAATAAAAGACGCTATATATAAGTTACAGCTAACTTAAATAAGTTTATTATTTAAGTTGGATTTTCCCGTTAACAATTACATTACATAATATTGAAGAGGCCTTATGGTTACCAAGTTGGTCTCAAAAAGTGAAGCGGTATCATAAACCAGTAGGTAAAAATGAATTCTATTTTTGCATTGATATGTATAACACTCTTAGCATATTTATTTTCATTTTTATATATGCTTTATGCTAATAATGGAATAATTAGATATGTGTATTTTGGTTTTGTTGGAGCAATGATACTGAACGCAATTTTTCTGCATTTAATTGCTACAATAGTATTAAGGCAGTATGCTCCTGGGGTAATAACTGGAATATTACTTAATGTACCGTGCTATAGTCTATTAATATCTTTTGCAGTAAAAAGTAACGTTATATCATTGACTGAAGTTTTAGTCTCTACAGTAATAGTTGGTGGTATTATGCTAGCTATACTACCTATTTTATTTAGAATAGGACGAAAGGTAGTAGATTACATATAAAATCTTATATGAATATTGAAACAAAAAAATAATATGGCAATTGATATAAATTTAGTCACAAATTTTGTTGTAGGTGTATTATTAATTGTTATTGGCAATATTATGCCTAAAAGTAGGAGGAACAGTATTGTAGGTGTACGTAATGTTTGGAGTATAGTGATATAACTTGGGCAAAAAGCAATCAATAAAGAGGATAATACTAAGTAAATTTAATGCTTTTTTCTAAAGAGATAGGAGAGGAATTAGTATGAAATTTAAGAAATATACAATAATAATATGTTTGGCAATAATAATACTTGTGTTAATATTTATAAAAAATAAACGCTCATCAGATGAATTTGAATTTTCGCTTGTATTTTCAGTAAATGGAGATGATAAGATTTCTACATTTGACAATAGTTTTCGAGTGCATACTGTTGATGGTATTAAAGTTATTAATCTAGAATTAACTAAAGAGGAAAAAGATAAGGTTAAAAGATTTATAATAGATAGACGGATTACAAAGGAAAAAGGTTATATTGGAAATAGTAAAGGATTAGTTATAAATCCATGTGAAAAATGTACATTTAATTATACATTAAATGGTAAGGAGAATACTATTAGTTGGACAACTGAAAGTCTTGGTCCATATTCAATAAATGTAAATGAAGGTAAGATAACTCCTTTAGAAGGAAATGAAGAAAATTATGAAAAAGTAAGAAATCTCTTTGATCTTAGGAAGTTAATTGAAGATATTATTTACCAGCATAAGGAAACTGATGGGTTACCAGAACATGTTCAATATCTATAAAATAGGTGGGTTATAGGTCATGTAACAAAATATTAGATGAATGATAAGCTTCATATCTTTTTAAAAGAACTTATAGAAAAAATAATGTATAATAGGTGATGTTTCTCTAATGTGATATAATGATTCTATTGAGTACTGAAAATAATTCAATAGACATGGTTATCAATATTCATATACCATTGTAGAATTTATTGTTACAGAGTTTGGGTATGATAAGTTGTAGGAGTTTATTCAATCACCAACTATGTATTTAGAAGTTTTTGGATTAACAAAAAAATCAGTTACAAGAAAAATTCATAACCTATCTTGGGGAGAAGTATCTATAACTAATAGTTTTACAAGATATCTGGTTAGTGACTCACTAACCGCATAAGGAGGAACATATAAATTGACATCATTTAAAAGAGATAAGTGTAGGATTACAATTTTGATAGGTATGATATTATTGGTTGTTACTTCAACAGTTGCCATATGGGCTTACAATCAAAAATTGAAATTGGAGCAAAATCAATTGGAGCGAGATGTACAAGCAACGTACATGGCTATGAATTTGCTAAATGGGGAGTTAAAACGTTATCAATATATGTATGATAGAGGGGATATTGATGAAGTCTCATTGAAAGAACATCAAGATATGATAAGGGGAATCTGTAATACTACTATGAAGATAAGATATGCCTCTCAAATGTCTAATATCAGAATGATTACACCAGAATCTCTAGAAGATGTTGATGATGAATCTTATCAAAAGTATTTGAAGATGTCGGATTATCTCTCTTCAATTTTCGAGGGAAGACCTGAATCAGAAAAGTATGAAGGGGAAGAAGTTGAATACTTCTATAATATTTATATTTCTGATGAATTCAAGAGTTCCATTGAACAAATATTGAGTTAGCACTAGAGGTTTAATAGCTTCCGTAATTAATATATATATATCAATTAGAAATATTATTTGATGGTTGTTTCTTTTATCCAGTATTGAATGAAGAATATGCTACTGAGATTGCTTCAAATTGGAACACTAAGGATGCAATATCAGACTTCATTGGTATAGTATTGAAGTTTGAGATTGATGATAGCTACGTCAGTAAATTTAAGGTAGAAGTGGTTGGAGGAAATATACATCAAGAGATGTGGGTTCCAGCGGAGGAATTAAATGAGTTTAATAGCCATATAATAGGAGAGATTCAAGTAAGTAAGACATTTTATGGCGATAAGTATCAAGGAAAGACCATTGAAGAACTGTTAGGCAACAGATAATTTTGTAAACTTTTATACTTCTTTTGACGCAGAGATACAGTGTATTTTATTTACATATATAAACTAGGAGGTTGACATTATGAAGACTATAGTAGTATTTAAGTCTAAATCAGGCTTTGTTAAAAAATATGCCACATGGATTGCAGAAGAGTTAGAAGCAGATCTATTGGAATATTCTAAAGTTACTATTAAAGAACTTGAATCTTATGACACCATAATTTATGGCGGTGGATTGTATACAGTCGGTATAAATGGAATAAAACTAATTACCAAAAACTTAAATAGATTAAAAGACAAAAGAATAGTTGTTTTTGCATCAGGTGCAACTCCTCCTAGAAAAGATGATATAGAAAAAGTTAAAAATAAGAATTTCACGAAAGAACAACAGAAACAACTACAATTTTTTTATTTGAGAGGTGGGTTCGATTACAAAAAACTTAACTTAGGGGATAAACTTCTAATGAAAATATTAAAATGGAAGCTGAAAATGAAAAAAACATTAATGCCTGATGAAAGAGGAATGTTAGCTTCATATACTGTTCCTGTAGATTTCACTAAAAAGAAAAACATAGAGGAAATTATCTTATATGTGAACTCATAAAATTTAAGCATATGGATTAAATCAAGTATTTATTTCATACATTCTTCTAAGGTTGAGAAACGTCGTGAACACGGAACGTTATCTAACAACATGAATATTAAAAAAGAGTTTGATAAATATTGTGATAGGAATTTCTTTAAAAAAGGTGTAGAGGATTCTAAATGCTTCTTATTAAGGTTTATCACGAATGAAGCAACATTTTGGATTGAGGGTAAGTTCAGAACATGTAAATACAAAGTTAAATTATAAAAAATCAATAGCTATTTGAAAATGTTTTTTAATAGCTATTGATTTTTTGTTTTTACATATTATAATCTATTTAAATAAAATTTTTAATAGGTGGTGGTTGAATGGGCTTGACTGATACCTTTAAAGTGCTGTCAGATCCCTTAAGGCGAAACAGTATTGTAGGTGTAAGGAGACTGTTTGGAGTATAAAAAGTGATATAACTTGGGCTAAAAGCAATCGATTTGGAGGAATCTCTCTAATTATATCAGGATTATTTATAATCTTAGAATCCGCAATTATTGGTGGTTTAAAATCTACTATTATAATGCTTACAATCATTATAGTAGATGGTATTGTTTTAATGATATATTCTTACCAAATTTCTAAAAAATATTGTGAAAAATGATAACACGAAATAAACATTACGTTGAGCAGAATCGAAATGAGGTGTTTAAATGAGCGAAAGTAAATGGATAGTGAAAAATGCAACTTTAGATGATGCGGAAAGATGGTTTTCTTTAACAGCTATTGTACAACCAGATTTTTGTAATATTGATTTAATAAATGATGATAACTATCGTTCTGCAATGATAAAGAATATGAAGAGAGGAACAGCTATATATGTGGAGGATTATATAAGAACTGATACACCTATTATTGGTGCTATGACATATTCACAAAATCAAAATCATATTAGTTGGCTTGCAGTACATCCAGATTATAGAAAAAGAGGAGTAGCCTCTTCACTGATGAAACATATGTTAGGTGAATTGGCTAATGCCAAAGAGATACGAGTTAAAACTTTTTTGTACGATGATGAGTATGGAAAGGCGGCACGAAATTTTTATAAAAAACAAGGATTTGTAGGTAAAGATATATTGATGGAAGAGGAAGGATATCCACATCCTGTTCAAGTATTTGTTAAACTACTAGAATAATATATGGTTCATTAGAGTATAACGGAATTTCTACAGATGAAAATGGTGATGAATATGGCAATTATATGGTAACTATTTTACATTCAGAAACTGGCACGCCTGTGGAATATAATGATTATCCTGATTATAGCTTTAAGGTAATTATTACATTTAATAATGGAGATGTCTATGAATATTAGAAAAAAGTTAGAGAAAGACTCCAAAGCAGAATAAATTTAAAGTTATATAATATCGATAAAGTCTTATCATTATTAGATTTAAAATTAAGTTTTAAGGGACTTGTGTAATGGATATTATTACCTTATAATACAAGAAATGAAAAAGCATTAGATATGAGATTGGGAAAGAGAAGATTGGAGTGGTTTGATGAATAGTATTATTATAGTTGAGGGTGCTCAGGGAAGTGGAAAGACTACTGTAAGTAATTGGATAAGAGAGAATAAGGTGTATACTAATTTATATAGGTTAACAGGGCACAATGATAATAGTAAAAATGGAAGAGAAAAGTCTATTAAAATGTATGATGCATTGATGGATTATGTCGAGAAACTAGAAAATAGTGACATAAATTTATTGTTTGATAGAACTTTTATTACCGAGATGGTATATTGCATGTGTGGTTATAGAAAATATATGTTTGCAGATAAAGGAAAAGAATATATTAAGAGATTAAATGAGCTAGGCAGAAGGGGTAATTTTGAAATAGTAATTATTAACCTAAAGGTAAGTGATGCTGATAAATTTAGGGAAAGGTTTTTAGAAAATGATAGGAAAGATAAACCTAGACACTTAAGTATAGAGTTTAATGTAGATAATAGTATTAAACAGCAGGAAAGCTATGAAATTATACTGGAGTACATAAAAAATACGTATAAATACATTGATGTAATTGATATCAATACTGATAAAGAGAATTTTAGAGATATTGTTATGGATAGGTTAAAAGATGAGTGAGTAAGAAATAGTATAGGTAAGTAATTTATATGCTGATGGTTTATATTCACATCTCACTTTGATGTGGTATAATGGAGAAAATGATGATATGAATAATGGCTTTTAGGGTTCAATTTTGGAAAGTAGGCAACAAGAATAATTAATCTGATGGATATTATAGATACAGAACGTTATGTGAAGAATAATAATTTAAAAGGAGAAAATCAAATGGATAAAAATATAAAAGGTAATTACAAATTAAATCTGAGTAAAGAAACTAAACAATTTATAATTTACTATGCTGAAACAGATAAGAGTTGTATTGAAAAAGTTTCATATATGCTTGAAGATAGCTATGATAGAATTACTAATAGATTTAATCAAAAGCTTGAAAAAAAATTAGTTGTTGAGATTTATTCAGAACATACTGAACTACTTAATGCTTTAGGATTTCCTAATGCACCTAAATGGGTTAGAGGTGGAATTGGAGTTGGTAAGATTTTAATTGCGTCACCATTAAATCCACCATATGGTACAGATTTTGATGGTGTGGTAAATACTGCGGTTCATGAGTTCGTTCATATAATTGTAAATAAAATAAATAATAATATACCTAGATGGTTAAATGAAGGGATTGCCTCTTATGAAGCTAAAGATAATAATCCAGAATGGATTATAAAGACGATTAAAAATGGATTGGAAAATAATAATATTCCTAGATTTAAAGACTTAGATACTGGTGATGATTTTGAAACTTTTTTCAATAGAGATGGTTATCAATATTCATATACCATTGTAGAATTTATTGTTACAGAGTTTGGGTATGATAAGTTGAAAGAGTTTATTCAATCACCAACTATGTATTTAGAAGTTTTTGGATTAACAAAAAATCAGTTACAAGAGAAATGGATAACCTATATTGGGGAAAAGTATCTATAAGAATTAATTAGGTTAATTTCTAAAAGGGGGAATAATTATTATTACAACAGAAAGATTAAATCTAAGAACATTTAAATTAATTGATAGAGATTTTTTATATGAACTAGATAATAATAAAGTTGTTAATAAGTTTAGATCAACTGATGAGAGAACTATGGATTTTTGTATTGAGCAAATTAATAATTGGAATTCTAGATATAACAATGATTTACTCAATGTTTATTTAATAGAACTCCGTGAGAATAAAGTACCAGTAGGACTAATATTCCTTGTAAGAAAAGATAATAACCGTATTGAACTTGGTTATAGGTTATTGGATATACATTGGGGAAGAGGTTATTGTAGCGAAGCTTGTAATCTATTATTAATAGAATATTTTAAGAGAAATAATGATAATGTATATGCTGAAACTCATGCTAAAAATATTAACTCAATTAAGTTATTAAGTAAATTAGGTTTTGAAGAGATAGAATATAGTTGGGAGTATAATTGTAGAGAATTTCAATTAGAGAAAACTCAATTCAGCATGTGATTACAATAATCTTAAAGAACTCAATTATTTCCATCTGTTCGGGAAGTATATTCTTTTAGGTATATCTCACATATTCTAGTACCTAAGTCAGTCGGGACAGCCATCGTATTAGCCTAGTAAAGAAAATTATAAAATGATAAGTATAATAGAATAGATGGCAAAGTTTCTTATAGTACTAAGTAGATGTTTATTGAGGTTAACAGATAGTAATATAAATGTGATTTTTGATGTATCAGGAGGATTTAATGAAAGTAAAAATAATAATGGTTTTAGGGATTATATTGATATTAACATCTTGTTCTTATAGTAGTCCAAATATGGTACGATTTAATGGGAATAAATATAAATTAAAATCGAATGATTCTAATGGTAGATTATATAGCCGAGAATTCGGAAGCATAAGTGCAGGGGAATCTTATGATTTGATTATAAGAGAAAAGGACGATAGAATAATTATAATATATAATTATAGAGAATATATAATTGATGGAGATAAAAATAATTTTTCTGTTATATATCCGAATAATGTAGAGATATCCAGTGAATTTAAGCAAGGGGTAATAACTGTAAGTGGAGATGTAAGAAGAATATTAGATTATCCACCAATTGATGAATTTAGATTTTTTTTATCTAATCAAGGGGGGAGGTTTGATGGATCTCAATTGTTATTTGGTATAGTATTATTTATACTAGGTGTTATATCAATTGTGAGTCCAGAAACCACATGGTTTTTGAATAGAGGATGGATGTATAAAAAGGCAGAACCAAGTGAACTATATTTAACACTAGTTAAGATAGGTGGAGTTATTGGTTGCATTGCAGGTATTATATTTTTATTTTCATCGTGTTCATCTAGTTAGTCTTATAAATATATATTAAAGCACAAATTTTATAAGGAGGATAATAGATATGGGATTCATAGCTATTTTATTAGCTGTTTTTAACATAATAATAATGTTTTTGAGAAGAGTGTATTTGCATCCTGATACAATTAGTTTTTTGGTATTTGTCTTAATAATTATTAATATAGTGTATTTGGTAGTATTGAGAAAAATATCAGGTGTATATGGAGTTCTAAAAAAATGGTTTAAGGGTGATAAACTTGAGATTGATGAATGGAATATATTATTAGTTAACACTAGACAACTATTAGTTGTTAATTATATTTTGAGTTTTATTATTTGGATAGTTATATTCATATGTAATATAATAGGAATCAGAATTCCTTTAGGGTTTGCAACATCTTCATTACAGATAGTTATATTATTTAATGGTATTATTTTGGCACCTGGTTACATACAAATACAAAGGAAAGTTAAGTAATAATCAATTCGTCAGTTAACAATATATTCCCTTTGTTTTGCTTGGGTGTAATAAACTTAACGACTACAGTCTGTTATTATAAAGTAAAATATAGAACGTTAAATGAAATTACTGACATGGTGGTGGATTATAAGATGATTAGAATTATAAGTGATAGATTACTAATTAGAGATCATATTGAAGAAGACCTGAAAACAATGCACGAATTACTTTCTAGTGAAAAAACTATGTTCTATTTACCAGAAATAAGAACTAAAAATCTTAACGAATCAAAAGAAAACTTACAAATTGCTATTGATGAGGCGAGTTCTACTAATAGAAGTAAGTTTTTCTTTGCAATTACGGATAGATTTACTAATAGTTATATTGGTGAAATTGGATTAACAAAATTAAATGAAAATAAATATGGTAACGTAATGGATTTAGGTTATTTTATAAAAGAAATATTTTGGGGTAAGGGGATTGTGACAGAAGCTTCTAAAGCTGTAATTAATTACGCATTTGAAAATCTTAATACTATAAAGATTGAAACAGGCTGTATTGAAGATAATAAAGGTTCAGAAAGAGTAATGATTAAATTAGGTATGATAAAAGAAATAGACTATAAAAGGCAAATAGTGTTACATACGCAACTTTATGATAGAGTTAAATATAGATTATTTAAAGAGGAATGGAAATAATGAGTTTTATCATTTAACAATATTTAATATATGTTAATCGGAGATGAAGAGAATGGACCATATAATTTTAATAAAAAGGCTAAAATATTAGATTGTGCTGCGGGAACAGGGATATATTCTTTTGAGTTAGCACATGAAGGACATGAGGTAACAGCATTAGATTTAACACCACGACATGTATCAATAATGAAAGATAGAATCGTATATGATACAAAATGGATTAAAGGTACTAGATCATCTTGCATCAGATGGAATATCCCCTTTTATTAGTGATAAAATTGACGCATTGACTGAGAGTGAATTTAAAGTATGGTGTGATTATCATTATTCTGTTTGTAGAGAAAGAAGTATTTTAGGATCAAGTAATCATTGTTTAATTATTGGTAGAAAATAAAGATTTACTGTTAAGTAAATCTTCTATCTTGAAAGAATTTTGACGTATTTTACTTATTACTAATACTCAAAGAATACAAAATGAAGAACCATTTAATTGGTAGCCAATATCTTTTATAACCAGAAGAGTTATATTATGATAAGGAGTATGGATATGTTTATTATTAATATACACAAAATATATAAAAAGCTGAGGTGAAGTTAAAAATGTTTGATACTTTAAGTTACATAGGTAAGAAACTTAATGAAGAAAGTATTGTATGGGGTATTGGTGCTTCTATATTATTAAATAATTATGGTCTTATAGATAAACCTAACGATATTGATATTCTAGTAGATATTAAGAATATTGAAAAATTGGATTTAATTCTAAGAGAAATTGGAGATAAAAAGACTAGGGTAAAAACAGATACATATTCTACAACTTATTTTTATGAATATGTAGTAGATGGATTTGATGTTGATGTAATGGCTGGATTAAAAATTAATCATGCAGACGGCATATATAAATATGACTTTGATAAAAATTCAATTACAGATATTAAGAAAATTAATGGAGTGAATATTCCATTAACTTCTTTAGAGGACTGGTATGTAATATATCAATTAATTCCTAACAGAGAGAAAAAAGTAAATATGATAGAAAAATATTTATTAACAAATGGAATAGAGAATCCCGCTTTTTTAGAAAAAGCATTAAGTAAAGAGTTACCCAAATTAGTAAGAGATAAAATTGAAGGAATATTAAAATTGTATGCTAACATACTTGAAAGGGTAAAAAATGAATGATAATAAGGGAAGCTTTATAAGTTATTCAAAAGACCATATTAGTATTGTAGAAAGAAGTATTAAATCTATAAAAGATGAGTTGTTAAGTGATGCATTTGAAGAAAAAAATCTAAAAAAGGAATTAGTTGAGGAATAAGACAATAGATCGTAATATTATGTAAGCTAATGGTTGTTATTAATAAGTTATAATTATTGTTAGGGGAAATATAATGCTTAAGTATAGAAAAATAGAAGAGAGTGAAATCGAAAATAAAGAGTACCATAGAATGCGATATTCTTTATGGCCACACCACACGGAAAAAGAATTACTAGATGAGATGGAACTAATACTAAAAGGAAAGAATTTTTATAGAAATGAGTTATCATGGACAGTTTTTGTTGTTGTACGCGAAAATGGAATGTTAGGTGGGTTTATTGAAATAACAATATATCCAGAGTTAGACTTTTGTGATTCAAAACCTGTTGGTTACATTGAAGGATTGTATATTGATGAAGATCTGAGAATGCAAGGTATTGGTAGAAATCTTGTTAAAGTAGCAGAAAAGTGGATTAAAAGTAAGAATTGTAAAGAAATCGCATCAGATGTAGAATTAGAGAATATAATAAGCCAAAAAGTACATATTGCTTTGAGGTTCAATAAATCTCATATAAAAGATGAATGTATTTTTTATAAGAAGTTTTTAGTATGAGTGAAAATATTATGGAGGAACTTATGAAAACAAATACAACAGCGATGATACAAGAAGCAAATCCCAAAAAATGGAAATCTATATATAGGATTACAGGAATTCTTATAATAATCATGTTAATAATTATTCCAGTACAAGTTATAATATTCGCTCTTTCTCCTCACCCAAAAACTGTTGAAGGGTGGCTAGAACTATTTGAAAATAGTTGGATTTTAGGATTAGTTCATTTTGATATATTATATATTATTAATAATGTGATATTAGCTGTTATATATTTTTCTGTTTATTTAACCTTAAAAAAGAGAAATCTGACATTGATTACATTAGCTTTAATACTTGGCTTTCTAGGAATAGCTTCATATCTCTCATCCAATAAAGCAATTGAAATGTTATTTATAAGTAAAGAATATTATTTGGCATCCAGCGATATACAACAAAATATATTATTATCCTCAGCTAAAAATATGATATTAGAGTGGAAAGGAACCGCCTATGTAATTTACTATATATTAAATTGTATAGCACTTTACCTTATTTCAATTTCTATGTTGAACAGTTCTATTTATAGTAAATTGATAGCAATTGTTGGATTGATTTCAGCATTTTTTATGATGATTCCAGCAAATTTCGGCTATATAGGTATCATTTTTTCTTTAGTATCTTTAATTCCTTGGTATATTTTTTGTGTATTGTTGGCAAAAGTATTTTTTAAACTTAGCAATTGTAATCAGAAATCAGAGACTATCACATAATAACGAAATTTTATAAATTAAGTAAGTATACGTCATATAACAATATGTTGAAAATATAAGTTCATAAAAAAGGGGAAATCATTATGTTCAAAAATGTTTTTCAATTAAATGGTACAAATAATATAATGAAAATAGACGGTAATATAATTTATGTTTGCTCAGATAAAAACATTATTAAAATAGATAAAAATACTAGTAATGTAATAGATTGTAAGAAAGTATTTCCAAAGAACGGGAAGTCAAGAGATTTTATAATTGACGGTGATTTTATATATTTCCGAGAATTTTGTACCTGCTATAGGATAGATAGTGATACACTGACTATTATGAACGAATGGAAATTAGGTAATGATTTGAGAACTGATATATGCGGTATTTGTACTGATGACATCAACTTTTATGCAGGGATAAGAAATGGTCCTTTAGCCATTATTAACAAAAAAACAGGTCAATTAAAATATTATAATGTGTCTGATAGTAGTATATGGACAATAAAAGCAGATGACTTCATTTATGCAGGAAACGTGAATGGGCAAATGCTAAAAATTGATAAGGTATCTTACCAATTAATAAAATATACAAATATACATAAGAAAAATCTAAAAAGTATGTTACTCACAAAAGAATATATATATACTGGGTCACAGGATTTATCACTTGGAATTATAGATAGAAAAACTATTGAATGTATTGATAAATATAAAAACTGTCATAAAAAAATGTTTTATTTAGTAGGTAAATGGAAAAATTTTATGATTACAGCAAGCGTTCCTTGTGGTGAAACAAAAATTTGGGATATTTCTAATCACTCTTTATATAAAACAATTAATAAAGCAACTTGGAATATGACTATGAAGGATAGTAAGCTTTATATGATGGATGGCGGAATGATATCATATGCTGACATGAATAAATTATAAGAGGTAGGCAAGAAAAAGTATGGATTACTAGTGATATATATACTTTGGTAAAAATATTCTATACACTAATGATATAATAATAAGTGCAAAGCAAGGATAATCATATGTAGATAAATAATGGTTTGTCAATTAAAAAGGATGATATTTTATGGATAGAGAGGCGAAGTTGATAATACTGAGAGGTAATTCAGGAAGTGGTAAGACTACGACTGGTAAAGCTTTACAAAGAAAATTTGGACATGGTACAATGCTAATTTCACAAGATGTAGTTAGAAGAGAAATGCTATATGTAAAAGATGGACCTGATACAGAAGCTAGCCAGTTATTATTTGAACTTGCGCTATATGGAAAAAACAATTGTAATATAATTATATTAGAAGGTATTTTAAATTCAAAGTGGTATAAAAATTTATTTGAAAATTTACATAATGTATTCAAAGATAAAATCTTTGCATATTACTTTGATATACCTTTTGAAGAAACTTTAAATAGACATCAACAAAAGCCTAATGCCCATGAATTTGGAGAAAAAGAAATGAAAGAATGGTGGAACGAAAAAGATTTATTAGATATTATTCCTGAAGTATTATTACATGAGGAATTAAGTTTAAATAAAATAGTGGATACAATCTATAAGGATATTATGCATCTAAAGTAAATGTCGAGAATAATGCACTTCATAAGTCATCATGTTATAGGAAGGCTGGAATATGAAAATACACAAAAAAAAGAGAACTTATAAAAGAAATATTGCTAAAATTGGTATATCATTTTCCATATTATTAATCATAGGTGGGATTTGGCAAGTTATTATGGAAGCAAAAGAAATGAAAATGTATACACCTGTTGGAGAAGTGCTTGATATAAATTCACATGATATGCATTTATATAGATTGGGTAATGGTAATAATACAATAGTATTTATTTCAGGTTCAGGTACACCAAACTCTTATACTGATTTCTATTATTTGCAAAATGAGCTACAACAATATGCTAAAACCCTTAGTTTTGACCATGCTGGATTTGGATGGAGCAAAAGTACTGATTCGCCTAGAACAGTTGACAATTTGGTGAGTGATTTACACGAGTTATTTAATAAATCGAATGAATCACCACCATATATTTTAGTTGCCCACTCTCTTGCTTCATTAGAAGCAATAAGATATGCTCAAGTGTATCCTGATGAAATTCAAGGCATAATTTTATTGGATGGTGGAAGTCCCCAATATTATGTAAATGATTTAGAAATTAAATCATTAATACTAAACAGATTCAGTGCTATTTTAAGAGTAACTGGTATAAATAGGGCTTTGGGCAATATTGGTATTAAACTACCATTTATAGGTGAGAACATAAGATATGAATCACTTCCAGAAGATATTAAGAATATTGACGAAGCAATGTATTATAAGTTTATAGGTAATAATAGTAATCTTGATGTACTAAAACATATAAACGAAAATGCTAAGATAGTTATTGATAATGGATATTTACAAGATATTCCTTTACTCATACTCTCATCTGATAGTGGGAATGAATGGGAGAAAGTACAGCTGGAATTATTAAATTGGTCAAATGATAGCACTCAGAGAACAATAATAGATTCTAAACACTATCTTCACTGGTCACACAAAGAAATTGTGGTATCTGAAATAGTTGAATTCATTAAAAATATAAGTAATAATTATTAAAGGTTATATGGTCAATTGGAGGAAATTAGAATGCAAAAATTAGATGAAAAAGATTAATTTTACACCCATGTGGTAATTGCAGGCAAATGCTTTCTGATTATGCGCCACAGTGTCAAGTGATTGTTGAATATGAAAATGGTATTTGCAAGGTGTCTGCAAAAGAACTTTTACCATTTGCATATCAAGTTGAAAGTTAACAAAAATGTATAAAGAAACAAGGTATTAGCAGTAGGGGCTAAGTATAACCGCAATAATTAGTAAGGGGTAAAATCTATGGAAAAGGATAAAAGTATTAAGTATTTATATCATTATTATGAAAAAGACAGAGGACCTTTCTTAAACTTATCAGATTTAGACATACCACAAGCTCAAAAGATACTAGATAGAATAAAGCAAGAGAATAAAGTCATGGCGGTTCATAGATATAAAGGATATCTTGAGAGAAGAAAAGAGTTAGAACAAATGGCTAGAGAAATATTTATTTCCAAAGGTGGAAAGCCAGTTAGAAAATCACCACATTATATGGTTGTTGGTAAATGTGATTGGCTTCAAACTTGGTATAATGAAGGTGAATACATAAGAATCCATTTGTCTCAATTTGATTTAGATACTATTTCATTTTCATATGGAGATATGTTTCCTACTTTTAGTCCACGTGTTACTGATAATAAGGAATATAGAAAACAAATATATACCTTTAATGAAATAATAAAGATTATGGAGAAATATGGGTTGCCTCAGGATTGGAATCAAGATGGTGCATTTGGTCCTGAAAGATATATAGAGGTACAAATATGGGATGATGAACCTTTACTGAGAAAGGTAAAGACCTGAGTGACCATTCAGAGATGTCAAATACAAAATGGTATGTGTAAAGTAATAATTTTTATTATAGATTCGGAATATAAACCGAATAATAAGTAAGTACAATTTTTTTGATACATTAATCAATTAGGGGAGAAATTATAATGAAAAAAATATTTATTATACTGAGCATCTTTCTTATTTTAGTTGCTTGGAAAGGGAATATCATAAAAACTGCTTCAGTAGAAGATAGTCCTTCAACAAATAGTATTATAGAAAAAGAGAAAGGCGAAGTAAATGAAACTAGTCATATAGAAAAGTCAATAGAAAAACCCATAGAAAACATAAATAGTGAATCTAGTAGTTTAAGTCAAAGGATAAATGATTACATTGAGAATAATTTAGATTCAGAGTATTTTGATGCTGAATTATGTAAAATGTATAGTCAAGTACTTCTTAGTGAAATGCCTTTTTCTTTTAAATTTTTATTAGCAGAATCTGAAAATGAATATTATCTAAATGATATATCCTACGATGAATATAAGTTTATACCTAATCATTTTAGCTTTATAGATATGAATAATAATAAGGTTCCAGAGATTGTGATTGAAGGAAGTATTGATAAATCAGCAGGATTTATATTAGTTTTGAGAAAGTATGATGGAAGAGTAATTGGTCATGAGTTTAGTCATAGACAGATGAGTGATATTAAAAGAGATGGAACTTATCATGCCTCAGGTGGTGCAGCTTATAATGGTTATTATCAATTATCCTTTAATGAAGATTCATATTCACAGCATAATATCGTTCGAATGGATACTGAAGAGGATTCAAACGGTGAACTCAAGACGATTTATTTTATATCTGAAAAACAGGTTGAAGAGAAGGCTTTCTGGGAATTATGGGAAGTTCAAAAAAATAAAGATAAACCTATTTGGGTAGATTTTGAGTTGAATAAAGAAGATAAGTAGAGGAAGAGAAGACTATTAGAGAAAGGATTTATTATGAAGAAATATCCTAAGTATTTAATAATCATTGTTACAGTTGTAGTTATAAGTATTAATGGATGTACAGCTAAGCCATCTGAAGTTACAGTATTATCTAATAGGATTAGTGAAATTGAGGAAATTAATAATAGAAAATCTGAAGAAATAATAAAAAGATTAGAATCAATTGAATATAAGATTTCAGAAGTTGAAAAAACCATAAATAGCAAAAATAAGAATGAAGAAGACCTTCCTCAAGATGCAATTGATGAGTTAATGTCAACTATAGAAGATGTAGAACTTAATATAAACTTTATTGAATCAATGATATGGGGAAGATCATTATTTGATCGAAATAAAATTAAAGTTGGAGATAATGTTAATGAAATGATTGTTACAGATATTACAAGTCGCAAAGGAATGCAGATACAGTTCTCTGGACAGAAGCAATTAACTGGCAAGTATTCCATTATCAAAGATGATTATTATTTGGGTAATATTGTAACATTTAGTATTGATGATAAGCTATCTGATGTTTTACCAAGAGCAAAAGGTGATATGCGTACATTATGGTTTAGGTTCAGTAATTATGATGAAGCGGTTAATATGTTAGAGGAATATGGAGATAGTGGAGAAATTACAATAATTATTGATGAATACTATATTGACTTATTAGAATCAGATGTTATTAATGAAGCTAAATTGATTAAAGTGATATCAAAATAATTGGCTGTTTGATAAAGAAAAAGAAGTTGGATTTAAATATACTGTACTATAAATATAAGTTTGTATAGAGGGTTAAATAAATATATTTTTAAGAAGAATATCAATGAACTAGTACAAGTTTTACTTTTTTGTATGATGTATGTTTTGGTGATTGATGGTATTTGGCTAATGATAAAATAAAAGTATATTTAGCATCAATTATAAAATAGAATCATGTGACACAAATTATAAAACAACAAAATACCAATTTATAAGGAGAGATGAAGTATGGGGGATTGGAATCCTTATTTGTATAAAAGATTTGAAAAGCAAAGAACGCAACCAGTTAAAGATTTGATTCACAGTATTGAATTAGAACAAGTCAATAGTGTCTTAGACATAGGATGCGGTCCAGGCAACAGTACTGAAGAATTAGCTAGAAGATGGAATAACGCTAAGATTATTGGTATTGATAGTTCACTTAATATGATTGAACAGGCAAAGGTACGTTTACCAAGTATAAGATTTGAATTAATAGATGCTAATGAAGATTTAAGTAATCATGGAAAATTTGACTTGGTATTTTCAAATGCCGCAATTCAATGGATGCCTAATCATAGAGAATTAATTACTAAATTTTATGAATTACTTAATAATAATGGGGTATTAGCTATACAACTACCAGAAGTTAGTAGTATGGCAATACAAAGAGCAGTTGAAGAAACAGCGATGAATGTGAAATGGAGTCATAGATTTAATAAAAGTTCAGAATTTAATTATGATAAGATGGATTATTACTACAGTATATGTGCTGAATTAAGTAAAGAAATTAATTTATGGGAAACAGATTATTATCATATTATGGATAATCATCAAAATATTATTGATTGGTATAAGTCCACGGGTATGAAGCCATATCTAGAAAAACTCGAATGTGAAGAAGATAGATTGAGTTTTGAAAAAGAAGTACTAGAGAGAATTACAAAGAGCTATAGAATACAACTTGATGGAAGAGTTTTATTTCCATTTAAACGTCTATTTTTCATAGTTTACAAATCTAACTAAAGCATATAAACTTAGTTAGAAACATAGGAAATATTATATGTCGTTAGATAAAAATTATGTTTACCTAAGCCTTATTTAACACAATGATGACGTTAGTACGTACATTTATTCTAGATGAATAAAGGCTATAAGGGGTAGGTAGAAGTTGGCATAAATGTATTTATAAATATAATTTAACAAATGAATTTCATTTAACTAAGTTTTAGCAAGTAAACAAAATTGTGCATAAAAAGTTGCTAATTAAAATTTTATATATAATATTCTTTAATTGAGGAGGGATTAATATGGATTGGCTAACAAAAATGAATTTGGCAATTGATTACATTGAAGAAAACTTAACACAAGATATAAATTTCAATGAAGTTGCTATGAGAGCTTGCTGTTCATCTTATAATTTCCAACGTATGTTTGCATTCATAACTGATATTTCATTGGCTGAATATATTAGACGAAGAAGAATGACACAAGCGGCATTGGAATTACAAAATTCCAACAGTAAAGTAATTGATGTAGCTATAAAATATGGATATGATTCCGCAACATCTTTTGCAAGAACTTTTAAAGCACTTCATGGATTAACTCCAACCCAATCTAAACAAGATGGTGTAAAATTGAAAGCCTTTCCTAAAATTTCCTTTCAAATTTCAATTAAAGGAGATAAAGAAATGGATTACAGGATTGAAACCAAAGAGGCTTTTGATATTTTCGGTATTGAAACAATAGTATCATTAACAGGAGAAAATGGATATTTAAGTCCAGCAGAGCTCTGGCAGACATGTCAAAAAAATGGAGAGTATGATAGACTTCTTTCAAATGCTGGGGATTTGCCAACTTTTCTACCTCAAGACTTATGCAAAATACATGGGGCAGAATATTATCGTAAGACAGAAGAAAATACTTTCCCGTATATGCTATGTTCATTTGTATCAAAAAGCAGTAACACAAAGGGATATAAAACTATTCATATTCCTGCACAGACATATGTTGTTTTAGAATCACCAAAATTTAAATGGGGAGATGAATTCTTCAAAGTGCTAACTACTTTGCAGAAAAGATTTTATAGTGAATGGCTACCAACAGCTAATTATGAAAGAGCTGATAGCGCAAATTTTGAAATTTATGGCGGTACAGAGAAATATGGATATATTGAACTGTGGTATCCTATCATAAAGAAATAATTATTATCACATCTACCTAACAGAGTTTTTCATCAAGAGTGAGTAAAGACCATAATCAATACATCCATAACAACCACTAAAAGAACAAGGTGGATGTTATGGATGTATTAGAAGTAAAACGTATTATAGGTACTAAAGTTTAGCATAATGAGCAAAAGATTAGGAAGGTAGGTAAGGTTCTATGTTTAAAAATAGTTATAATTATAATGAAGAGTTCATTAAGAGCAACATGATGGGTCCTAACTCAATGAGGATTATTTCAGAGTTGGCAAAATCATTAAAATTAGAAAAAGGAATGAGAGTACTTGACCTCGGATGTGGAAAAGGTTTAACTTCAATATATTTAGCTAAGGAATATGGTGTAACTGTTTATGCAACAGATTTATGGATTAGTGCATCAGATAATTTTGAAAGAATAAAAGCTTTGCATTTGGAAGATAAAATAATACCAATACACGCAGATGCTTATAATCTACCGTACGCTAAAGAGTACTTTGATGTAGCAATAAGTGTAGATGCATATCATTATTTTGGTTGTACAAAAGACTATTTAACAAATTACTTAGCTCCACTTGTAAAAAAAGATGGACAAATTGCAGTAGCAATTCCTGGGATAAAAAAAGAATTTACCAATGGAATACCAGAAGAATTAAATCCATACTTAACTGAAGATATGAATTTTCATTCTTGTGAATGGTGGTATAACCTATGGAGCAAATCGGAATTAGTTAGTATTGAAGATTGTACTGAAATGAATTGCTTAAAAGATGCATGGAATGACTGGCTTTCCACTGATAATATTTATGCTAAGGAAGATATTAAAATGTTAAATGCTGAAGGTGGTAATTATTTTAATTTGGTATCAATAATAGCTAGAAAGTTATAGATTAAAAGAAATAAAAATGAAACATCTACTAATAAGACCTAGAAAAACATATCATTGAAATAGAATTAATATATAGGTTTAGAAGATGGGTATTTCTTACGTTGTAAAGAGTTTATAAATAAATTTGGTTAAACGGAGTAGATTATATGAAAAAAAATATTTTCACTGGTTGCTTATTAATAGTAATTTTAGGCTTAGTACTTATTTATCATTTCAAAGATAGAAATCTAAATGATTATGAAAAAGAAGAATTAGATAAAGAATGTATCGCAATTGAAGATGATGAAATTGAAAGATTAAATGATTATTTATCAATATTTGCAAGAGTCGAGCAACAATCTTTTGAACAAAATAATGTATCTGATGTTAATTTAATTACCTTCGGTTTATTTTATAATCTTTGGTATAATGATAAAGTAGATAGATATGTAACTGATGAACTAGTGAGCGAAACAAGCCTTAATTTCTTTGGTAAGTCAATAGGTAAGCACCAAAGTATTGATGAATTAGTAGATTATGCTGATAATAAATATGATATATCTGAAATTCAAATGCCGGAATCATTTGGATTGTATAGTGAAGTTGATAATATACTAAATAACGGAGATGGAATATATACAATTTACTCAACAAACTATATTGAATATATATATGATGATTCAATTCATATTAAAAGCTATAATAGAAGCATTATAAAGAAGGTAGAAGAAAAATATATTTTGTTAGAGTATATAAATTATGATAAATAGAAATTTAGTTTAAGAAAATAAAGGATCTCTTTTCAGGGGGAACACAGGAAATAGTGTAACGTTAGTTAATAATTAGATAGGTTATGGAAATACATTTTACTAATGTTTAAAGGAGGAAGAATGGGTACGTTTTGTTCAAATTTACAATTAAAAAGAAAAAAATCTATTGATACTGATACTGATACTGTTGTAGATGCTATTTCTGTAATGATGAAGAATTCAGGTTATGTAGAAGCTGAATCATATGATTTTGATAGGAAGATTACATTAATTGCACGACCAGATTCTAAATGGATGTCACTCTTTGATAGTAATCTTGATGCCTCAAATATTGAACTGTCAACAGATATGGCTATCTCTTTAGGTAAGGTAATAGATACGGAAATCCTCTGTATAAGTGTCATTGATAGTGACTACTTTAATATTGAATTATTTAGAGATGGGAAGATGAAAGCTAACATAACAAATTTAAATGAAATGAGTACTGTCAGTTATAAGAATATAAAGGCATGGATTAATTGCGGTGAAGAAATTGACAGTAAAACTATAAAATCAATTTTCAGTAAAAACACAGTCTTTTTAGATGATAAGATTAGTGAATTCGCTAATACATTTTCTATAGATAATTCATTATGCCTTCTAAGCCATAGGCATTTACATGAGTTAGATTTGAATTCTGCAATTACATTATTTTTCAAGAATGCAAAAGAAGACCAGGAAGATACGGAATTAGATCAGACTAAATTACAATTTGTAAGTTATTATATGGAGTATAAATCTAATATTGGTAATAATAAATCATATAAATTTACAGTAAAGAATCTTGGGAAGTCATCAGTAGGTTTTCAGGTTATAATATGTGGTGAAGCAATCAATTCAGGTTTTATATCAGTTAGTGATTGTCAATTGAGTGTTGATGATATAAGTTTAAACAAGAAATTTTGGAAAGCTACATTACAAAACGGTACGAATGGTTATGTGTGTGATTTTTCGGACTTGGTTATTCCAAATAGTTGCAATATTGATTATCCACAAACCCAGAAGGACTTTAAGATACTAATCAAAACTTATATTAGTGTTAATATAAGTTTCGAGAATCACCGTAAGTGTAATTCTAATATGTTTATATATTTTTTACCAATTAAGAATGCAAGAGAGGGACAAGTTGGAACAAATATGAAGGTAGAGATTATTTAACAACTAATATAAAAGAATAGAGATGAGGTGTTTTTTATGATACCTAAAGTAATATTAAGAGATTTAATTTTAGATGATTTAGAGGATAGATATAAGTGGTCTTTAGATAAGGAAGTTACAAAACATCTATCTATTCCAAACAAATATCCTCCATTCACTAGAGAAGAAACTAAGGTATGGATTAAAATGTGTATTGACAGAACTAATGGTTATTTACAAAAAGCTATATTAACAGAAGATAATGTACATATTGGATGGGTAGATTTGAAAAATTTTGATGATGTTAATAGTAATGCAGAATTAGGAATAACAATTGGAAATAAAGACTTTTGGGGTAAGGGATATGGTGCTGCTGCTATAACTGCTATGTTACAGATAGGTTTTGTAGAATTGAAACTTAATAAAATTTGGTTGCGTGTTGACTATGATAACGAAAATGCAATTAAATGTTATACTAGAATAGGTTTTATTAGTGAAGGGATTTTAAGAGAAGATAGATTTCGACATGGAGAGTATATTGATAGATTAAGATTTAGTATCTTACTGAAGGATTTTAAAGAGATAAGGTAGTCTAAAATAAATCTTTCGTAAATATTTATTTTAAAGCGTAGTATGCTTAATATTGATTTTATTATTGAGGAGTTAAAATGTATGAATCATAGTGAAAAATTTATAAGATCATTAAAAGTGAATAACATAGAAGCTTTGAGAAGAATACCAAAGGCTGACTTACATAATCACTTTTATCTTGGAGGTAATAAAGAGTACATATATAAAAAGACTGGCAAAAAGATTCCTTCTTTAAATTATAAACTCAATAGTATGGATGAAATGCATAGCTGGGTTAATAAAAATATAGGTAATGTTTTTGAAGGTAAAAAAGGTAGGATATTAGCATTAGAAGCCAGTTTTGCTCAAGCAATACACGACGGAATTACAATTTTAGAAATTGGTGAGGATATTTGGGCTAATGGTTATTTTTATGATAATAATGTAGAAGAATTATTAAATGTGTTCAATTCAATACATAATATGATTGCGGCTAATATAGATTTAAGGTTACAGATAGGATTATCTCGTCACTGTAAGATTAAAGACTTAGAAGAATGGATTGAACCGTTTTGGGATTATGATTGTTTTTATTCCATTGATTTATATGGGGATGAAATGGCTCAACCTATTGAGCGTTTTAAAGGAATTTATCGTAAGGCTAAGGAAAAAGGATTAATTTTGAAAGCTCATGTAGGAGAATGGGGAGATGCTGATTCGGTAAAAAGAGCTGTTTCAGAGCTAGAATTAGATGAGGTTCAGCACGGAATTTCAGCAAGTCAATCTCAACAAGTTATGAATTGGTTAAGTGATCATAATATACAGCTTAATGTTTGCCCTACGAGTAATGTAATGTTAGGTCGCGTAGAGTCAATCGCAAAGCATCCAATTAGAAAGTTATTTGATAATGGTATTAAGGTAACCATAAATTCAGATGATGTTCTTATTTTTAATAGTCCTGTTTCGGAAGAGTATATAAAGCTTTTTCAAGGTGGAGTATTTACAGCAACAGAGTTAGATATTATTAGATTAAATGGGTTAAATTAAAGGCAATTAAAGAGATATACAGAGTATTACCTATAGGGGGATTAGCCAAGCTGAAAATTATTTTGACGGTTTTAAGGTTATCTACAAAGAGAATAGAATTAGAGAAGGTTATGCACGAGAAGATATAAAAATAACATTAGGTTTTATAGATTATATAATTCAAAAAATCTAAATGAGGTTTTAATCAGGGTATGAGTTCTGGATTATAATATATAGAAATTGGAGATGATAAAATGGACAATTTTAATCGCCTTATAAGTGCTATTGTTCAGGTCATAATATTTTCAATAATACCATTTATCTGGTGGATAATAAGTGATAGAAAAAATTCAACTTTTTTACATTGGCTAGGCTTTAGAAAAGTTATGGTAAAAGATTATAAAAAATATATACTATCAATATTTGGTATGTTACTTCTTTCGATTATAACAGTATTCTATATAATTCCTTTATATATTGATACTTCCAACAATGCGACATCACAGTTTGCAAGTAAAGGTTTTTCGGTCTTAATACCTGTTATAATATATTCTTTTATACAAACAGGTCTATCAGAAGAAATATTTTTTAGAGGATTTCTAGCTAAAAGGCTTATAAATAAATTTGGATTTAGAATTGGGAATATTGTTCAAGGATTATTATTTGGATTAATGCATGGAATCTTCTTTTTTTGGATAGCTGGAGTAATAGGAACTATAATTATTATTGTTTTAACTGGTATGTCAGGATGGGTAAGTGGATGGATTAATGAAAAACAGTCAGGTGGTTCAATTATATCAAGTTGGGTATTACATGGGTTAGGTAATTTTACTGCTTCTATTGCTGTAATGTTTAATATTATTTAACTGATTTCATTGCATGTATTTCCTTACCTATGTACAGCTATTTGGCTTTAAGACAAAAGTAAGCAAGGTAGGATAGGAAACAACAGTTTTATTTTAGTACAATTTATATAGGGAGGTGAATTAGATGAATTATATTCAAAATTTACAAAGAGCAATTAACTATATGGAAGAGCATATATTAGAACCCATTACCTATGAAGATGTTGCAAAGCATATCTACGTATCAGGGTACCATTTTCATAGAACATTTAGTTTAGTGACTGGTATCACAGCCAATGAGTATATTAGAAATAGAAGATTGTCTATGGCAGGGCAGGAAATCTCTTTATCTAATGCAAAGGTAATTGATATTGCTTTAAAATATGGTTATAATTCGCCTGAGAGTTTTACAAAGGCATTTACTAGATTTCATGGTATTACGCCTAATGTGGCAAGACGTGCAGGTATGAAATTAAAATCATTTAATCGCCTTCTCATTAAAATAAAATTGGAAGGTGGTACTGTTATGGATTACAGAATTGAAAAGAGAGAAGAATTTAAATTATTGGCTAAGATTAGGAAGTTTAGGAATGAATCAATCTCAGAAGAGGAAAATACTGAAATTCCAGATTTTTGGAAAGAATGTGGTGCCAATGGTACATTTGAAGTTTTGAAACAAAATACTAATGAGCATGATATTTATGGAGTTTGTGCACCTATATCAAAAGAAAGTAAACATTTTGATTATGGTATTGGTATGAAATTTAGTTGTGGTAATGTACCTGAAGGATATGGCATATGGGAGGTAAAACCTACATTATGGGCTGTGTTTAAATGTATTGGTGAAACTCCGGATTGTATAGGGGAAACATGGGGCAAGATCTTTTCTGAGTTTCTTCCAGGTTCAGAGTATAATATGATTGATGATACTGATTTTGAATTGTACTCACAAGATCTTGAGACAGATTGTTTTTGTGAGATATGGATTCCTATAGAGAAAAAGACAAATGCATAATTATTATGTCTAATTTCAATATTAAGCTATGGAAATGTAGAAGCTATAAGTATGAAGTTAAATTATGATTGAGCACTTATGAATTCTATTCATTATAATATATGAAGTTAATAATCTTGATAGATATACAAACACAGAACGTCATAAAAAAATTAATTGTTTAGTGAGGATGATATTAAATTATGAATAGAGATGAATTCATAAGTGCATTAAAAAATAAGAAAAGCAAATTCGTAAATGAAACAATAAGCGGAGACTTCTATCTTAATGAATTTGAAGGGATAGAATTTGATTATTGTATCTTTGAAGCAGATTTATCAGGAATGTCGTTAATAAAAACTGTATTTATAGATTGCACTTTTAATAAATCTCGTCTCCGTTTAATTTCATATGCCAATAATACATTTGAGAATTGTACATTAAATGATTGCAATGTTGATTATCAGAGCATAGTAGAGGATGAAAAAAATGCAAGTAGGATTAATCTTACAGGAAATTTTGTAATAGAGTTATATAATGTAAATCATGGTTGGTTTGAGTTTTTTATGCTTAAGAATAACGAAGAATGTTTTATTACGGAATCAAACTATGTAAGTTGTGATGCACCTAAAAAATTATTAAATGTACTAATTTCATTTATAGAAAAACAGGATTTGAAACATGAAAGATGGATATGTTGGAGTGATGAACCAGGTGCAAATATTATGAAATTAAGTCATAATGATGAAACTATTACTATAGAAGTATATGATACATCTAAAGAGTCGTATAAAATAGCATTTATTAATGATGAGGAACTTTGCAAGGAATCTGATAAGTTACTTTTTTCTTGTAATGTTAATATCTATGAATGTATCAAAGAGTTTTTGAATTTATATAGAAGAATTATTAATAAGTTAGGATGTAAAGGATTTGAACAGCACTGGTTTGAATATCCTGAAAAAGAAATTCAAAAATTATCAACATTAATAAAAGGTCAGTAATAGTGTGTTTCGTATAACCAGTATATTAATTTAATAGAAGTATATATGAAAAGGAATACTTAAAATGAAAAATAAATTGGATGATTCAATATTTCGAACGATATGGTTCAAAAGAATGAAAAATATATTTATAGGTGTATTAGTTTTATCAATAATTGTATTACTTATAATACCTATAATAATTATAAGTCAAGTAAAACAAAAAGTTACATATGAAGGGAACTTATCTGAACATCCTTTACAACATATATATGATCCAAATGACTTTGATTTAGATGTTAATGAGATGAAGCTAACAACGGATGATGGGGTGAAGGTATGGGTATCAGAAGTATTAACTCCTAATCCAAAAGGAATTATTATTTACTTAACAGGAATAAGACAACCATCGGTTACTTATTTCTATGGTCATTCTAAATGGATGAAAGATAAGGGGTATGCATCCATATTATTAGAAGTAAGAGGACATGGAAATAGTGGAGGGAATGACATTTGTTTAGGTTATAAAGAGGTATTAGATGTTAAAGCAGTAGTTGATTACATTAAAGGACAAAAAAAGTATGATAATATACCAATCATTGTTCAGGGAGTATCCATGGGCGGTGCCGTGGCAATTAATTCATTTGGTTCATTGAAAGATATAGATGGGCTTATTGCTATGTCTGCTTACTCCAGTTTTGAAGATGTGGTCTATGACACAATGATAGGATATAATATTCCAGCTTTCATCTGCCAAATTGAAAGAAGCATAACAAATTTTTATCTCACATTAGTTTTTGGTGAGAAGTTTAAAGATATGAGACCAATTAACCAGATAGAAAATATTGACGATAGATCAGCTTTTCTTATTGCATGTACCAGTGATTCTGAAGTACAAGCAGAGAATATGCAACGATTGTTAAAAAAAGCATCAAGTAAATGTGAATGGTGGTTAAGAGATTCTAGGGAACACTTTATAATTAAAGATTGCGATTTCATCAATATGGAACAGGACAAAGAGTATTGTGATAAAATATTAAAATTTATATCAACTGTAACCAAGGATAAAGTGAAAAATTAGTTTTACATATTCAATATGATAGAAAAGGATGAATTTAATATGAAAAGAGCTTATGAAATTATTGGAGCACCATTTGGTTTTGCTGCCAATAAAAGTGGTAGTAGAACAGCACCTGATTATTTAAGGGAGAATGGGCTAAATATAAAGATTCGACAACGAACTAATGAATTTTGGGGGTCAGATATTGAGGATTTTGGTAATGTAGAAGTAGATTCCCAAATTAATGAGTTATATAAAAGTGAGAAAACATTAGAAGCAGTAAAATTATATTGTGAAAAACTTAATGATTGCGTCTATAACTCTTATGTAAGAGGTAAAACTCCTATCATAATCGGTGGAGATCATTCAATATCTGTTGGTACTGTATCTGCTGCTTCCAGGTATCTTAAGGAAACAAATAGCAAAAGTAACTTAGGACTTATATGGGTTGATGCTCATGCAGATTTAAATAATCTTGAAAATGGTAATATTCATGGGAAAAGTGTAGCAATATCTTTAGGATACGTATATCAAGATATGTTTAAATTATCAAATCTTACAGATGTAATTGATACAAAAAATATAATGTACATAGGGATAAGAGATTTAATGCCAAATGAATATGTGACTATTCAAAATAAAAATATATCGTTATATGGCATGGATAAAATTGATAAGTCTGGAATACGAGAAGTTATAAAAGAAATAGTTAGCAAACTTGAAGAAACTACCGATGGGATATTCTTATCGTTTGATATTGATGCATGTGACGGAGGAGTTTATAGAGGCTGTGCTACACCGGAAGTAGGAGGTCTAACTGCAAGAGAAGCTATACAGATAATAGATTATGTATCCCAGTCTAAGAAATTTATGGGAGCAGATATAGTTGAATATAGTCCAGAGGATGATACAAACGGGAATACTAATCAATTAGTTATTAAATTAATAGATACTTTAGTAGGATATAGGATGTGATAATGAGATGAGTATTATCAATCATTTTGGATTTATTTTAAGCATGCTCTTAGTAACAACATTTATATTACCAATGTTTCTCTGTATTTTTGGCTATTATGTAGGAAAAACCCATTTAATCAAGTTATGCAGGTCATCTAGAATGCCTAAATAATATATAGTAGTAGATAGCCAGAATGATGAGAACGTCGAATGTTTAGAAGGAGATTATTAATATGAAGCGTAATAAAATCTTAAAGAGCCTTGTAGAATCAAGACCATATGAAAAATGGAATTCAATGTTGGAGCTAATTTCCAATACAGAAATTGACGATATGACCCGAATTCAAAAAAATATGGCTTTTTGTTTACGGTATGATTCAGAAGTACATAATGGAGGACATATACAATATTTTACTAACTTTAAAGCGACATACTTACATGAAACACTAATTGCTTTGGTAGAGATTGGTGCAATAAATCAGATGGAGATATTACAGTCTTTTACAAATCTTAATAATGATTTAAAATTAGAAGATATAAGTACTAAAGAGGAATTTATTAGCAGGGTACTAGTGGGATATGATTATACGTTTAAAGATGAAAAAAAAGAAGAATTATTTGAACAATATATTTTAAAATGGGATAATAAGTATTATGAATGCAATCCAAGTGTAATAGATTTGTTAGAGAAATATTTTCAAGAGAATGAACAAGAGTTCATTGAAATTATAGACGATTAATGATGTAAAGAAAGTGGGGAATAATATACCATGAGGATAGCAGTAATTTCGGATATTCATGGCAATTCTGTAGCATTTGATAGAGTCATAGATGATATCAATATTCAAAATGTTGAAGGGGTAATATTTCTTGGGGATTTGGTATCAAAGGGACCTGATCCAAAAGGTGTTTTTGATAAATTACTAAAGATTAAACCAATGGTATGGATTAAAGGTAATACAGATACATGGTTTGACGAGAATCTAGAGAAATGGCAACCTAAAACAGTGATGGAAAAGTATCTTTATAATAATTATAATTATATTTTAGATAGTTTAACAGATAAAGATATAGAATCAATTAAAAAATTACCAGAAAAACAAACCTTAGTGATAGGTAAATATAACATATTGTGTGTACATGGTTCTCCTAGAAAAGTAGATGAAGACCTATTACCAGAAGCAACTGAGGATGAATTAAAAGAAATTTTGGATGGTGTAACAGAGGATATTATTTTATCAGGACATATTCATCAACCATATGTCAGAAAAGTATTTAATAAAATTATTATTAACCCAGGAACAGTAGGGTTTTGTAATTGCTATGGGGATAGTAGAGCATCATATGCTATTATAGAATTTGAAAATAATGTTAATGTAGAATTTAGGAAGTTAGATTATGACCATCAAGTTGCTATGGATTTAGCAAAAGAGAAGGGTCTACCAAATATAGAGTTGTTTGAAAAGTTTATGAAAACAAGCGATTAGTGTAGTGTAATGGTATATGTTTTGATAAATAATTCATTATTTTTGACTAATAAATATTTTTATAATATAATCTTAGAAATATACTAAATTAATTCTAAAATAATAATACTAGATTCATAAGTTTTCTGTAAAATTTAGTATATGCATTTATCAATTATGTAAAACTTTGAATTTAAGGGGGAATTTTAATGAAGTTAGTGTTTTTAATTGGTGACGCAGCTGTAGGAAAAATGACAGTTGGACAAGAACTTATGAAAATTACAGATTTACGTTTGTTCCATAATCATATGACTATTGAACCAGTTATTGAAGTATTCGGCTATTTTCATGGGAAATCAATAAGTAGATTAAGAGAAATTATATTTGAAGAATTTGCTGCATCAGATAATTACGGATTGATATTTACATATATGTGGGCTTTTGACCAAAAATCAGATTGGGATTATGTTGAGCATGTAACTAATATCTTTAAAAAGAATGGTGCTGACGTTTATTATGTGGAAATAGTTGCATCTCAAGAAATAAGATTGCAAAGAAATATTACTGAAAATCGTTTAAGACATAAGGCTTCAAAACGGGATATTGAAATATCTAATCAAAGACTAATCAATGATGATAGTAAATATCGTTGTGTTAGTAATGATGGTGAAGTTCAGTTTGACAACTATTTTAAAATTGATAACTCCAATATTTCGGCAGAACTTGTTGCTAAAATGATAAAAGAACGATTTGATTTATGATTTCAATGGTGGAGGATTAGAGAAATGAACATTAGGAAATTAGTTTTTTTAACGTTAATAATAATCAGTATACTAACGGCATGTTCAAGTAACTTAGAGGATAATAAAATTGAATCAAGTGATAATAGTATTGATTCTAATGATAGTGAAGATGTTGCTAGTACTTTGATAGATGAAAACAAAGGACCAAGTGAAAGTAATATTGATTCTGATAAGGGTGAAATTGCATCAAAAAGTCTAATGGATAAAAATAAAGACTCAACTAATATTATTATTGAATCGTATGATAAGTTCTTTGAAAACTATGATGGTTGCTTTGTTATGTATGATGAGATATCAACAAACTATCTAATCTATAATAAAGAACAAGTTAATGAACGTATATCTCCTTGCTCAACATTTAAGATATTAAATTCACTTATTGGACTTGAAACAGGTGTTATTGAAGGCAAGGAACACGTGTATAAATGGGATGGAAAGAAATACCCTTTTGAATCATGGAATCAAGACCACACTTTAGCTAGTGCAATAGCTAATTCCGTAGTTTGGTACTATGAAAGACTAGCTTCTGAAGTAGGGGTAGAACAAATGCAAAAATATTTAGATATGCTAGATTATGGTAATAAGGATATATCAGGTGGAATAACTAAGTTTTGGTTAACATCATCTTTTGAAGTTAGTGCCCGAGAACAAGTAGATTTATTATATAATTTATATCATGATAATCTTCCGTTTAGTAAAAAAAATATGACTATAGTAAGGGATATAATTACATTAGAATCAACAGATGAATATATATTATCTGGAAAAACAGGGACAGCAGGTTATTCTAAGATTGGTTGGTTTGTTGGAACCATACAACGAGATGATAAAACATTTTATTTCGCCACCAATATTGTAGCAGATGATAATGCAACTGGATCAAAAGCTAAAGAGATTACTTTAGAGATATTAAAGGGTTTAGAGTTGTATTAAAAAAAATATATTATACTTGAAATTTACGTTAATTAATCAGTAATTATTCTTTTATACCTATTATGAAGGGAGAAATTATTTACATGAAAAAATATAATGGATTCATACCTCCGTGTGGCATTTATTGTGGGGAATGCTCAAGATATCTAAGAGAGAAAAATCCTTGCTTAGGAGCTGAAGAACACTGTAAGCATAGAAAGTGTAAAGGAATCTATGTATGTTGTAAAGAAAAAAAGAACCATAATTATTGTTATGAGTGTAAGTCTTTTCCTTGTAGTAGATTCAAGAAGTTTTCGGAAAGCTGGATGAAGCTTGGTCAAGACTTGATTCTTAATCAATATCAACTAAAGGAATTAGGTGAAAAAGAATGGTTAGATAAGTGGAATAATGAATCAATATAAAGAAATTATACTAATGATGGACTCATGCTACATAAAGAAGATGCGGATGTTGCTATTAAATATATGGATCAAACAATGAGAGCAATAAGAGAAGTTATTGTTGAGATGGTAAGATTAGAAGAACATCCAGAATATCCTTCACGATTATCATGTCTATATGCAGCCAAAAGCTATGAAGATGTTTTGAAATGGAAAGAAATATTTGACTCATATAATCGCAAAGTCTTGCAGATTGTTAAACTTCAAGTAGTAGGTAATTATTTTGAAGGTGATGGCAATCTATTACCAAAAGAGAATGGAGTTAGTTTTTCAAAAAAGATAGAAGAAGCTAGACAATATTGGAATGGTAATGTTTATAATGAGCTTCCTGAAATTCTAATTAATGGAAGGATTGAAGTTGTAGAAATTATAGACGATTTTTAATTGAATAAATATAGATTATGTTAAAATAATCTAATTTACATATCAAAGAGGCTACTAAGATTATTAAAATAAGTTTCATTACCCAAATAAGGATTTGATTAAATGAGAAGACCCAAAAAAGTGAAAATACTTGTATATTTATGTTTGTTAATTATACTAGGATTTTACTCTGATTTTACACTTACACTACAGATATTAAAAGTATTATGTATTACAAGCTTAGCAATTATTGGATGTTATTTAGTTTACATAGGCATTTTATATATAAAGATGATATCTAATAATAGTAGCTACCTATTATACTTAATTAGTAATAATAAATATTCAAAAGCATATAACATTATTAGTAAAAAATATAATAAAGAGGATATTCATACAAGAGTAACTTATGATTACTATAAGACAATTATTGAACACAAGACAAATATAAATAATTTTAATATGGAAGGTACAAATAAAATACTTAAACAGATTGAAGACGGTTTAAGAAATCCTAATTTAACTAGAGAGCATAGAATCAATTATTATTTCATGAAAGCAGAAAATCTATTGGATTTATATAAAAAAACATATGAGTATAGTAATATAGATTTATTTAAAACTATATTAAATAATATTGATGAAATGATTGAATTAGTAAAAAATGATAGTAGCTATACTGATTACTATAATTATGAAATATGTAGATGTAATTTAATGTTTAAAGCTTATAATATAACCAGTGATATATCTTACTTAGGAAATATATTGACTAATGTTACTAAATTGAGAAATAACCTTACTGAAAACGATAAAAATGGATTTTATATAATAAATATAGAAAATATATTGACTAGAATTTTTACATATAGTTATAAACATACTGGTGAGCAGTCTGATTTTAATGATGTATTACTTCATATAAATAACATTGAAGAAGCATTATTTAACAAACATATAAGAAAGAAAAATAAGAAGTCAGGATATATTCAATTATTATGCTTATATGAGTGGGTTCTTGAAAAACTACCTGATGAGAAGATCCAAAAAAAATTTGATAAGTTGTTAAACACAATCAAGTTTAATTCAAAGGACAAAAATAAATTAGGCGATATAAAAGATATACCAACTATAAATTATCCGATAACATGGAAATTTTCCTTATCAAATAAGGTATCTAAAAATATAATTATATCATCATTGATTTTAGTAATTATAGTATTTATTTATACAAGCATAGTACTTGTGGTACCATATATTAATATTAACAATTATAATGGTATAGAGAAAGGTTTGACTAGTTTATATAATCAATTACCGCTTCATGATGAACCAGAAGCTTTTCTTCAAAACTTGCATAATAATCTAATGGAAAATGGGCTATATATTCCCGATGGTTTGAATGTAGAAGAGAAAACATATTCAAGTATATATTTAGATAAAGAGGAGCACATTCAGTTTATTTGTGTTTACAATTCGGAGCAAATAATTAATATAACAATAATAATTAATAATATAGAAGAGGTAGATTGGGATAATAAAATTTCACCTTATCTGATTGCAATAATTCAAACAGATAATACTATGTTACAAAAAGATGATGCAACAAATCTAATTAAAGAATGGTATAATATAACAAACATACCATTAATAGAGTATAGAAATAATAGAAAATATACTATCAATAATAGCGAAGATAATTTATTGATAGGTATACAATGTTTAACTGAAGATGAGAAAAATTAGTAGAGATGTTGGAACAGCAATTGAACATAGTTACTGGAGGTAGAGCATGAATGACTCTTATTGGAATAATAAGTTAGAGTTTTTAAAATCCATCCGTAGTGGATGGTGTAATGATGATTATATTAAATTTCTTGTAGACAAAGTATGGAAGATTGATAAACCTTCCTAATGCCAAAGACATCCTCGGTAAAATAATCAATTCAGTTACAGAAGGTGGTATGGTAATCTGTATGGAAGGTGATTTAGAGATTGAAAAGACCATCCAATATTTTAGCGATTTTGATTATATAGGCACTGGAATGACATCATTATACAGAAAAATGTATAGGCACGAATTAAATAATGGTGGTAGAGATTATAGAGTTGGTATAAAGATACCAATATATATGCAAGAACTAGGGTTGAAGAATGTAGATGTCCGTCTTAATGATAGAGTGAAATTTATCAATCCTTATGGTGATAGTGATAAACATACTAAGGAATATAACGAAATAACTACAGCATGGGACTGGAAAAAACGGTTATTAAATGAGGACAAAGAAAAAATGACTACTAACCTTGTTAATAGAGGTCTTACAAAAGGAGAAGCTGAACTTTTTGCTGATGGTCATTCAAGTATATGTGACCATGTAATAGATAATAAAGATTCAGTGTATATATTAAAGCCATCGTGTACACTTATTTCCTATGGGATAAAAGGATAGATGAAGCATCTATATAGAAATTTTACACCTAAACGTTATGTGATATTATAATTATTATAAGTACATTTGAAAGGGGAATTAAAAAATAATTATGAATGATAATAATATTAAATACATCCACACTAACATAATTGCGGAGGATTGGAAAAAACTTGCAGAGTTTTACTGTGAAGTATTCAATTGCGAACCAGTTCTACCAGAAAGAGATCTGTCTGGTGAATGGATTGATAGACTGACAGAAATAGACGGTGTCAGGGTGACAGGTATACATTTACGTCTTCCTGGAAGTGAAGAGGGTCCAACACTTGAGATATTTGAGTATAAGCCAGAAGATAAGAACGAAAGAACACAATCAATTAATTGCAAGGGCTTCACTCATATTGCATTTCATGTTGATTCAGTTGAAGAAGTGCTAGAGAATTTATTAAAGCATGGAGGATCTCAAATCGGAGAAATTGTAAAAAAGGATTATGATGGAATTGGATTACTAACCGTGGTGTATGCAAAAGATCCAGAAGGGAATTTTGTAGAAATTCAGAATTGGTCAAGGCAATAATTACTTATAGTATAAAGCAATGTAGTATGTTATGGAAGGAGTTATAATGCAAAAAATAGCTATAATTTCAGATATACATGGTAATTTACCAGCTCTAGAATCAGTATTAAAAGATATTAAGAAACGATCAATTGAAAAAGTTATATGTTTAGGTGATTTGGTTGGCAAAGGTCCTAATTCTTTAGAAGTGATAGATATTTGCAAAGAAAAATGTGATACTATTATAGCTGGAAATTGGGACAAGTACTTAGCTAATAATGATAAAGCAGGAGATGTTAGTTGGTACAGGCAACAAATCGGAAAACAAAGATTAAATTATTTACGAGATTTACCTGAAGTTATAGGTTTTTATATAAGTGGAAGATATTTAAGACTTTTTCATGCTCATCCACATAATGTATTTAAGAGAATATTCAAAAATAGTTCAATTGAAGAAAAGGAAGAAATGTTTGATATTCCAAGGATAAAAAGTATAGAAACCGATAGTATTAAGGCAGATATGGTAGGATATGGAGATATTCATAGCACATTCATTGAAACAATGGGTAAAGGTAGAATATTGTTTAATGTAGGAAGTGTTGGTAATCCATGTGATCACATTACAATGGCTTCATATGTTATTATGGAGGGTGAGCTGAATGATAAAATAAGATCAAATTTTTCAATTCAATTTCAAAGAGTATCCTATAATATAGAATTATCAATAGAACATGCAAGAAAAACTAATTTACCTAAGATGGAGTCGTACATAAGAGAATTGAAAACGGCTGTATATAGTAGATAAAAATAGGGGGTATGGATTATGGCTACATGGGGATTACATATAAGAATTGCTGAAGGATTATTAAATAGAGGTTATGATTTTGATGAAGAAAGTTTTTTAGTAGGAAATATCGGACCTGATTGTGGAATGCCTAACGAAGATTGGAGTAAGTTTGAACCTCCTACAGAAGTTTCGCATTGGAGTGATAAAGGGAAAAAGAATATATTTGCAGATAAGTTCTATAATGCATATTTAGATAAGGAAGTGAATGATAGGAAAGAGAAGTCATTTCTATTCGGATACTATACCCATCTTTTAACCGATATTGAATTTAAGAAATTAGTTTCAAAGAAACAAAAGGAGGATGTTAATTACCAAAGGTTAAAAACAGATAAAAAATTTATATGGACAATAAAAGAAGATTGGTACGATTTGGATCATTTGTATTTCAGGGATAATCCAGAAAGTATATTTTTTAGGGTATTTCAAAATATTAAATATTTTCCTGATTATTTAGACTATTATCCTAAAGGAGCAATAATACAAAGAATAAAATATATAACAGAATTCTATCAAAATCCATCTGAAAATCTAGATAGAGAATATAAATATTTAACTAAAGAAGAAATGAACAGTTTTTTAGATAAAACATTAGATTTTATAGATAATGATTTGAAATTGAAACTAGTATAGGATAGTTAATGGACAACATAAATAATATAATATTACTGTACTCAACGTACATTACTAGAATAGAAAAATGAGATGGGAGCGGTAGATTTTTAAGGAGTGTTAAAAATGAATAAGCAAGCAAAAGATATTCTTAGAAAAAATAAGAAAGAAATAATTTACTTAGTACTTATAATTACAACGATATTTATTGTCGATCAAATTATCTATACAACTGATTACAATCATTTAAATTATACAATAATAAAAACCATATATAATCTTATTAAGGGATTCATAAACCTATGGATATCTTTAGTAATAATCTATATAAGTATGCAAAATATTACAGGCAAGACTGTAAATTTAAAAGAATTTATAATAGATTCATTAAGTGATATTAAGCAAATTTTATGTGTATATGCTATTCAGTTTATTATCTTAATAATAGTCTCTTTGTTTACTATACCAATTATATCAACTATTATAGTACAGGCATTATTGGTATTTGTATGGCAAGTTTACTTAATTGATAATAAAAGAAAACTTGAGGTTTTTACCGTAAGTGTTTCAGTAGTATTTAGTAATATAAATAAGGTTATAAAGTATATAATGATGTATTTTGGGGTTCTCATTATGATGGCTCTAATAAATTTGCTTCCAATAAAAATGGAATATTTGGAGAAAGGATTTATTATAATGGTACAGTATTTTGGAGTACTTATATTAAATTACTTGACTATAATGTTTACAATTATATATATGGAGATAAAAGAAAATAAGACCAAACAATCAGCTTTAAGTTAAATAACAAATATTATATAGATGTATCATATGGAATATGAATTAAACTACAGGAGGTAATAGATTAATGAATGATTGTTTGATATGTGACAGAATCAAGATGATAAAAGATAATACAAATCCATATTTTGTCGCAGAACTGGAAACAGGTTATGTTGTTATTGGTGATCACCAATTTTTTAGAGGATATACTTTGTTTTTATGTAAGGAACATAGTACAGAATTACATTTCTTAGAAAAGGACTTTAAGGAGAAGTTTTTGTATGAAATGAGTATTGTTGGTGAAGCAGTATATAATGCGTTTACACCCCAAAAATTAAATTATGAGTTATTAGGTAATGGAGATGCTCATCTTCATTGGCATATATTTCCTAGAAGAAAAGATGAGGAGAATGTGAGAGGACCAGTTTGGTGGACTGATAAGAACAAAATGTATTCAGAAAAAACAAAGCCATCTATGGAAGAGTTAAATAGATTAAAGGAACAACTATATAATGAACTGAAGAAGCTAATTAAATTATAATTTGGAGGCATGAAAAAATGCATAAACAATATATGGATATGCTTATATGTCCTTTATGTCATAATGAATTAGAATGGCATATAAAAGAAGATAATAAGGACAGGGTAGTTAATGCAGACATAAAGTGTTCATCATGTCAGGCAGAATACGAAATTAGAGATGAGATTGCAGTATTTCTGACTGCATCTTTATCTAGAAACGACTTATGGGAAAAGACTGAAAGTGGGTTAGAAAAATATTTAAGAGAAAATCCAGATGTTTATAAAAAATTGATGAATTCGCCTGAGAATGAATTAAATGGTGCTGATTATTGGTACAAAGCATCTTACTTTGAAATGAAGAGAGATTTTATTACAAGTTCTAGAATGTTTGAAAGTGCTTTTCAAAAAATATACAATGACGATTATATTAATGGTTGGAAAGCTCAAATGGATTATATAGTGGAGGAAATAAAAGACAATGAACCCATTATAGATATTGCAAGTGGTAAAGGATACCTTATTGAAAAACTATTAAAGGAAACAAAGAATTATATTGTCGCAACAGATTTTAGTCCTACAATTCTTGTAAGAAATAAAGAGTATTATAAATTTAAAGGTTTATACGATAGATTAAGCTTAATAGCTTTTGATGCAAGAAAGACTCCTTTTAGAGACAATTCAATTGTAACAATGACTAGTAATATGGGAATTCAAAACATTGAACAACCAGGTGAAGTAATGAGAGAGATGAATAGGATAACTTACAGAGAGTTCATGTGTGTGATGCAGCTGATAGGCGAAGATGATGAGGTACATATAAATTTCTTTAATGAGCTTGGAAGTATAGCTTATGCTACAAGAGCTAATGTTATGGAAACATATAAAAAATCAGGATGGGATATTAAGATTTGTAATTCTTTTATAGCAAATGTAAAACCAACATCTGAAGGTGAAATCATTGAAGGGGCAAGAATAGATGGTTTTCCAATAGAAGATACTAAAATTGAATTTTGTGTAGTTAAGGCAAAAAAATAATTAGGGTATTCTTCTGCAATATATAAGAGAAAATTTTGCATGGAGGATGAGATGAGTGGAAAATAAATACCAATTTGAAACAGAGCGCTTAGGATTTAGACAATGGAAAGAAGAAGATAAAATACCATTTGCTAAGATGAATGCAAACACTAAAGTAATGAAGTATTTTCCAAATATTTTAAGTAGAGAACAATCGGATGAGTTTGATTCATAGGCTTTTATAATGCAACATTTGAATCCTATTTTACACCTTGTGTTGAGATAGGATGGAGATTAGATAATAAGTATTGGAATAAGGGATATGCAACTGAAGGTGCTAAAGCATGTTTAAAGTATGGATTTAATATTATAGGATTAAATGATATATATTCTTTTACCTCACAATTAAACGAGCCATCTATTAATGTAATGAAAAAAATAGGTTTAATAGAACAAGGTGCATTTAATCATCCAAAAGTTAAGAAGGATAATCCGTTGAAGTCACATGTTTTATATAAGATAGATAAAGCTAGATATGATAAGATGTATAAAGCGAAGTAAAGTCATTTTATTGTCAATGTTATGGGAAGTTGAGCGTTGATGCTTAATTTATTAAATGGTTGAGTATATGATTAACTTAATGTAGAAATTCATGCAATAGGGGATAGATTTGAGGTGATAATCTTATGAATAAGAAAAAACATCTGTCATATTTTGGAATTGGACCTATTTATGTAATACTGGTAAGAAACCCTATTTATTCAGCATTTGCAATTGTATTTACAGGAATACTATGCTTATATAATAATTTATTACTTTTAATATTTCCTTTCACATATTGGTTACTGTTGAGTATCATTGTTAAAAAAGAAGAAATTATATTGGAAAAGATCTTTGGAAAAGAATATTTGATTTATAAATCAAAGGTAAATCGTTGTATTCCATGGTTTCCAAAATAGAAGTGAAAAAGAAGTTGAAAGTATAAAAAATAAAATATGATATAATGGTACTTAGTAGTTTAATAGAATTTTTAATAGGGAGGATAATTTATGGGATTCAATAAGTTGTTTTGGGGTTTTATTTTTTTATTTGATTTTAGAATAGGTGGAATAGATATCCTGCCAGATATTATAGGGTACATTCTATTTTATCAGGGATTATCAATATTAGAAGACAAGAATGAGTATTTTGGTAAAGCAAAAAAGTTTGCATTTCCTATGATTTTCTTAGCGATTTTTGACATTTATCAACCTCAAATTAATGAAATAGGTGGTAATCCATTAGGTGTAGTAGGAATTTTAATGGGTATAACTTCTTTAATTCTCGGAATAATGATGGTTTACAATATCTGTAATGGAATAGCAAACGAGGCTAGACTTACCAACAATCATCAATTAGAATCACAAGCTAATAATAGGTGGCATTTATACTTAATTAATAACATTATTATTATTGCAGGTATTATAATACCAATGATAATTGGTGTGTTTTTTATTGTCATAATAATATTTTCTTTAGTAACCTATGTACTTATGTTAGGGTTAATGAAAACAGCATCCCATACATTAGAGTAAATTAAATACTACCTATGATATTATTTTAGAGATCTTTTTATCTATTTTAAAAGCGATACTTAAAAGGGGGATATATATGAGTAAAAAATTATCAGATATGACTTTGGAAGAACTATGGAAGCTGTTTCCAATAATATTAAAAGAACATAATACTGATTACCTAAATTGGTACAATGATGAAAAACAACAACTGTTAGAAATTATTGATAAGGTAGATATTAAGCGAATTAATCATATTGGAAGTAGTAGCGTTCAAGGATTAATTTCTAAACCAACAGTAGATATTTTGTTAGAAATAAATAATGACACAAATATAGATGAATTAATAACTAAGTTAATTGATAATGGATGGACCTTAATGTCATCTGAAAAAAGTCCTAATTTAAATATGTCATTTAATAAGGGATATACAATAAAAGGCTTTGCAGAAAAAGTATTTCATTTACACGTGCGATATTATGATAACTGGAATGAATTATATTTTAGAGATTATCTCAGAGAACATAAAGATGTTGCTGATGAATATGGACAACTAAAATTAAGTTTGTTAGATAAATATAAGAATAATAGAGATGGGTATACTCATGCGAAAACTGATTTTATTTTAAAACATACAGAAAAAGCAAAAGAAGAGTATGGTGACAGGTATAAACCTTAATATATCAATTTAAGAAACTAATCGGGAAAAGTAAGGTGAGGGAGAGATATTAAGAGATGAATAAGAAAATATTCAAAAGTGTGCTGATACTATTGTTAATAGTATTAGCCATTTATGGTATATATAAATACACTGATACAACTAACTATGTTTCTAAGGGAAAAGTTAAGATAATACAAGAAGAATTATTTAAAGGTGATGCTAAAAAATTAGAACCTCAACTTAATTATTTCAGTGTGGCAGATATAGTATTAAAATATAATACAGAAAAGAAAGGTATTAACATATATTATGAGGAATGGAAAGACGGTACAATAGTAAAGAAGCATCCTCTAACAGAATTATTTGATTTGAATGAAATAACAGTTACAGCTAAAGAAAGTGAAGAACATGATGGTTATGAGATAAGAACTGTTATATACGACAAAAATGGATATACGAATACATCTATTGATATAAGTAAACCCCATATTGAATTGAAATACGGAAGTAGAAAATTGTATAATAGTATATTAGATGAAACTGAAGAAATTGGGTTATGGGGAATAATAGGACAAAATTATCCGTATTACTGGGAAGCAGGAGAGACAGTTATTGATATGGCAAAAAGAAGTGCGTGGGCAATCATACTTAAAATTGAATTTAGAGATGAGTTAGAAGCTTTATCTTAATTTTAGATACAAGTTCAAGGAGGCAAATGATGATTAATCAAATTAAAGAAGGAGATGCTATTGGTATTTTTTCACCCTCTAAACCAATCACAAGTACTTGTTATAAAAGATACTCTAGAGCAAAAAATTTTTTAGAAAGTAAGGGCTTTAAAATTATTGAAGGTAAATTAACAGGGAAAAATGATTTTTATAGGTCAGGCAGTATAATAGAAAGAGCAGAAGAGTTGAATGAATTAATAAGAAATCCAGAAGTACGATGCATTATGTCTACTATAGGTGGAATGAATTCAAATTCAATAATACCATATATTGATTACGATGCATTTAGAAAAGATCCCAAAATTATAATTGGATACTCGGACGTCACAGCTATCTTATTTGCAATATATTCGATAACAGGAGTTACAACTTTTTATGGTCCTGCATTAGTAGCTTCTTTTGGAGAGTTAGAACCATATAACGAATTAACATATAATTATTTTAGTGAGGTATTAGTAAATAAACATAGTAATCATCATAGATATAAGATGCCCGAAGTATGGACAGAAGAATTTATAGATTGGGAATCACAAGAAAAATCTAAGAATATGATTAAGAACAAATGGATAACAATAAAAGAAGGAGAAGCAGAGGGTAGATTAATTGTTGGTAACTTAAATACAATGACTGGAATATGGGGAAGTCAATACATGCCTAAAATTCTTGAAGGAGATATATTATTTATTGAAGATTCATTAAAAGATGCAGCTACAGTAGAACGATTATTTTCATTGTTAAAGGTTAATGATGTTTTTGAGCGTATCAGTGGTCTGATTCTGGGTAAACATGAAAAATTTAATGATAGAAATACAGGAAGAAAGCCATATGAAATACTTGAAGAAGTATTAGGGGATAACGATATTCCTTTCTTAGCAGAGGTTGATTGTTGTCACACACATCCAATGTTCACTATGCCCATTGGGAAGAAAATTAAACTGAATGCAACTGATAAAACAATAGAGTTAATAGAAGAGATATTTTAAGCTAGTAAACATAAATAAAAGTGGTTTATCAATTAGAGACTGCTATTAGGATGGATGTGCCAGTTGAATATGTAAAATCTTGCTTAGAGTCACTTAAATATAGAAATTAGCAGGAGGATTTATGAGTATATTTAATTTTACTAAGAATAAAGAACAAAAAGTAATTATAGGAATTATAAGCTCAAAAGGTTCCAGTGGTGGTAGAGGTCAAGGTCAAGAACTTTGGAATTTTAGTTTCAACTTGGAATATTGGTATACTAATAATTCTCAAATAAATACTGAAAATTTAAGAGTTACCAAGAACGTCCAAGACGTTGAATTAAGAAAAATGATGAATAAAGCAGTTGGAGAGACAGTTGTTAAAATTTTATATACAGGGGATATAATCAATGGAAAGGTAGAATTTGATAGTATTCTTGATTATAACTTTTATGATTCTAAGCTACAGCCATACATAGAAGATATAAGAAAAGATATAATCTACAATGATAATGAACTTGGTAATTTCATTTTGAATAAGAGTGTTGATACGTATTGTTGTATTTTAGATTGGTGTGGCATTAAGGCTGAACTAGTTATGGAAACCAATGAAGAAATTGAATTAGTTGATCTTATAGAAAAATATAAAGAAAGATTTACTGAGCAAATGTATTGGAATACAAAAGTAAAGAAATTTGCTTCAAAAGAATTAATTTCTTTGAAAAATGATAGTTGGCTTGAAGATGATGAAAAAGAAATGTCTGAATTAGAGTTCCAATCGTCAATGAGTCTTGAAAGTTTGGTATTATATACGGATGATTCTTATACATTCTGGTATAATGATGGAGATTTATTTGGAGGCCATGTAATTATTGTAGAGGGTAATTTAGATGATGGGTTACTTAGAGCTGAAATAGCAGGATAATATGAAAGGGAAAGAAAGTGGTCTTTTTCATGCAATGTATACTGGTAAAGATAATGAAGAAGATGTACTTGAGTTGTTTGAAAACTTCATAGCATCTTATTGATTTTATATTAGAGTTATATTACGATTAATTAAATGATAATAAATGGTGTGTATTGCCATTAATTTGTAAGGAGGATAAAAATGAAAAAAAGAGAAATTTTTATGTTATCTGTGTTGACATTTTTTATGGGTATGGTATTGGGATTCATAATTTCACCAGCGAAAAACGGTTTTGGAAATAATACTTGGAATACAATAAATAATAATTATGATAAAAAGCATATAAAAGCTGAGTGATTTCATAGTTAAAACTTTCTGGTTTTGAAAAGCTCATTATTCATGTGATAGAGTAAAATTACTTCTATATCATTTAGAATATTAAGGTATTTTCTAAACATATAATATTATAATTAATATGTATTGTGAGATGGAGTGTATTAATAAGATATATTTTGTAACAATTATAAAGGTATTTATTACAGGTGTAGTTATTTTAGCTATATTAGGTATTATTACTATTTTTATTAATATCAATAAAAATAATGGAATCGAGGAAACAACTACATATGAATTCCCTTTACAAAGAGATGTAATTGAGCAAGTAATTGATGAAGAACAATTAACTTGGAGGATAGAAGATGAACAATCATTTATAGAAGATCAGTCTGTTTTTTCGTGTAGAAATAATGATGATGTCTTTTGTAGCCTGAATACTTATTGCGGAGATAAAGGTAGATTTATTATATTACAATTCTATTTCCCACAAGATTATACTTCTGAGCAAATACAGCAGTTTAACCAAAAGGACTGGTTGAATATATTAGAAGTCACATGTAAGTTTTACTGTAGTAGTATAGATACGAATAAAGCCTATAAAGAGTTTTTATCGTATTTAGAGCGAAGAGACAGTGTAAAACATGAGTATGGATACTTTACAAAACGTATAAACGATACTCATCTTACAGTAAATTTATCTTCATTTAGAAATGATATTAGCCATTATCAATTAAGTGCTTTAAGAATTATGAACAATAAGGCATATGAAAACATGGCAGCTTCAAGGGTAGATGGGTGGAAAAGTTACTCAGTAAGTAGAGGTATAAGAATAATAGATGATATTAACGTTTTGGATATTAGAGAAATTGAAACAGAAGAACAATTAGTGAGATTAATTGTCAAAGGTTATTTAAAGGATATGAAGAAATTAAAAAAAATGCCTAAAAATCTCCAAGAAGCACTAACATATCACCCTCATAAGGATGATTATTTTACTGCTAAGTTAACAGATGATACAGGTAGTATTGATGTGTTTTTAATTAAAACATCACTTAACTCAAGTGAATTAGGACATAATAGAAATCACTATATAGATTATTATGTAAAGGATAAATTAATTATTATTAATTTTAGTACATTAAATGAATAAACTACTATTTAAGTAAATAATACTACCTAGGGTACGAGGAGAGTTTTAATGAAGAAAAAAAACATAGTAATAATTATATTAGTAATAGCAATAACAACAATTTCTATTTTAAGCTTGATAAAGAGAGCAGAATATATATATAAGCAAGATTATATTGATAAGTTATGTGCTAGTTATTTTATTCAGTCAGCATCGGGATTTAATCTTAAATATAATGAAATGGAGTTTGAGGATAAGAACTTTGAGTATACACAAGCTTTAGTAGGTATTAATTGTGTCGATGATTTATTAATCTTAACATCATACGAAAAGAATAATAAGAATTTAGATGGAGCATTATACTCATTACGTAGTTATATGATTCAACACTCTCCATTGAATCAAGAGATTGATTATGATATTAACCATGATATTTATGATCTAATCATTAAATTAAGTATGGAGTTAAAATCAGAAGAAAAAGCTGAAGAATTGAAGGAGTATATTTCTAATTTAAAGTAAGTGGATTTATTTGAGTATATAACATGTAATACTATATAAAAATTTTCAGCAAAACTTATATAAAGCATTGTACTCTAAAAAATAGATGTTCAATTAAAGGAGATATTTATGAGATATGCAATCATTTCAGATATACATGGTAACCTACATGCATTACAAGCTGTTTTGAAAGATATAAGAGAAAGCAATATTGATAAGTATATTTTTGTGGGTGATTATTTTGGTGATTTACCATATCCAAATGAAGTAACAGATATAATAAAGGTATTAAATAAAAAATATATTGTCTCAGGTAATAAGGAAGGTTATTTAACCAATTTACAAGAAAATAATAAAGATGAATGGATTCATAATCAATTTAAAGTATTATATTGGAATTATAAAGAATTAAGGAAGGATAATTTAGATTATTTATTACAGTTACCTGAAAAGAAGATTGTGTGTCAGGATAATACAAAAAAGATATTAATACTTCATAGTATAACAAGTCTATTTAAAGAAACAAAGTTAGATTTATTAACAAGCTCCAAATATGCTGAAAGAATGGACAAATTTAATTTTGAACATGAAGATTATCTAAAATATGTAAAAAATATTATTTTAACAGATAAAAAATTAATGAAAAAGTTAGAGTCTATTGACGCAGATATTATAGTCTTTGGGCATACTCATATACAGTGGTATATTAATATTAACGGTAAAATTTTAATAAATGCTGGGTCATGTGGATTACCACTGGATTTGAAAACAACTGCACCATATACAATTTTAGATATAAGTTCAAATAGAATAATTATTGAAGAACATAGAGTGAAATACGATATCCAAAATTTAATTGAAGAATTTAAAAAATCAATGCTATATGAGTATGCAAAAGGTTGGAGTAATATAGTTATAGAAGAACTTAGAAATGGACGAGATGAAATTACATTCTTTTTTAGATATGTTATAGAAGTGGCAAAAAATCATGGTAGTCATAGTTGGCCAATAGAAAATGAAATATGGAATAAAGCTATAAACAGCTGGTTTGAGCGTAATAACAGTAAAGATAAGTATTTACTCTAAAGAATTTATTGTATAAGCACTACAGAAGAGGAGATTTAAGATGGAAAAAAGACTTTTTCAATCACATTGTATATTTCCAACATTGGATATAGAAAAAACAGCAGACTATTATACAAATTATTTAGGATTTAGGTCTGTGGCATACTTAAATACCAAAGAACCACATATTTGTTTATATAATGATTACACAGAGATTATTTTAACAAGATCAAATGGTCAAAAAGTCATACCAAATAGAACTCTCTATGGTTATGGAAATGATGCTTACTTTATTACTGATAGGCAGGAAGCATTACAAAAGGAATTTGAAGATAATGGTGTTAAAAAAAGATATAATAATTAAATGGATAAGACATCAAATAAATAATTGAACTAATTTTAACTATGAAGAAGAAGTCTTATTATATAGAATCAATAAAAAGGCTAGAGGATGATAAGTATGCATAATAAGAATGAATTGGTGAAGATTTTAAGTAAAGATAAGAGTAAAAATATTAACATGATTAATTTTGTGAACACGTATCCTATTAACTGTATCAAAAAAGTAGGAGAATCTGTATTAATAAGAGGTAAAAGTGATGAATATTGGGTATATATCAGTAGTTCGTCTAATATTGAGTTGAGCGAATTAGTAAATGAACTTAATGATGAAGATAAGTATTTTGCTGTTATTGAAGATTGGATGTTACCTATTGTAACTCAAGGTAAAGATTTGGAATGGAAATTGTCGTGCATGAAATATATATTTCCGCAGAATATCCACTTACCTACAAACAAAAGTAAAATTGAAGAACTCTCTATTAAAGATGCAGAGTACATTTATGATAATTATGACTACAAAAAGTATACTTCTAAAGAATATATAACTGAAAGACTACAAAAAGATATTTCTTTGGGGATAATTGAAGATGATAGGTTAGTTGGATGGATCATGATTCATGATGATGGTGCAATAGGAATGTTAAATATACTCCCAGCTTATAGAAAGAAAGGATATGGGTATGAATTAATGACGGCTATGGTTAAAGAAGTGAGACAACAAGGTAAAATACCTTTTCTACATATAGAAGAAGATAATATAAAATCTACAAGTTTAGCTTTGAAAGTGGGTTTTGAAAAAGATAGAAGAGTTCATTGGTTTAAATTAAGATAATTAGTGCAACAATAAAAATACATATATAAAGGAGTTCTATTGTGAAGTATGTAAAAATAAATGGCAAAAGATATGGATATGTTGTTGATTTTAAAGATGATAATAAGATAAGAAATAGCTTTAATAAGTTAACCAGAAAAATATATGGATTTGATTTTGAGAAGTGGTATCAAAATGGATACTGGAATGATAGGTATATACCTTATGCCTTATTAGATGATGAAAGAGTTATTGCCAATGCTTCTGTTAACATAATTGATTTTTTATTAATGGGTAAGAAAAAGAGATATATACAAATAGGTACTGTTATGACAGATGAAGAATATAGAAATAAAGGCTTGAATAGGTTTATTATAGAAAAAATACTAGATGAATGGAAAGAACAATGTGATTTGATTTATCTTTTTGCTAACGATAGTGTTGTTGATTTTTATCCTAAGTTTGGTTTTGTTTCTATAGATGAGTATCAGCATTCAAAAAAAATATTACCACAAAACAAAAAAACTCATGCTGAAAAACTAAATATGTCAGATAAAAAGGATAGAGACTTTTTAGTTGATACAATAAAAAATTCTATGCCTGTCTCCAAACTTAATATGGTTAATAATGAATCATTGATTATGTTTTATTGTACATCATTTATGAAAGATAATATTTACTATATTGAAGAACTAGATACTATAGTTGTAGCAGAATTTGATGGTGATACAATTTACCTTAATGATGTGTTTTCTATAAGAGAGATACCTTTGAACAATATAATAAAGGCAATGATCAATAAAGATATTAATAAAATAGTATTTGGATTTACCCCAAAAGATACAATAATATATGATGTTGATTTATTAAAAGAAGAAGATACTACGCTTTTTGTTATGAGGGATAATATAGATATTTTTAGAGATAGACAATTAATGTTTCCACTTTTATCTCATGCATAAGTTTACAAAACTAGATAAGAGACATGGGGATATAATTATTATACAATATAAGAAATAATGATCATACTTTGTTGACTACTTGGTACTTTTCATTTTTAAGCATTGGGAGATAGAATTTAAAGATATTAAGTATATAAAATGGAGGAATATAATGATTAATAAGTTAAAAGTAAGTAGTATATTATTAATATTAACATTAGTAATAATAGGATGTTCAAAAATAGCTGGAATAGAAAAAGGTACTGTTAAGGTAACTCGCAGTGATCTATTTGAAGGTGAGTCCAAGAAATTGAAACCTCATATGGGATTGATTTCTGGTTGTGTCAAAGTAAAATATAAAGGTGATAAAAAATTCATTAGCTGTAAATATGAAATATGGGAAAATGGAGAAATAACGGAAACAAGTGGTTTGTTTTCAAAAAGCATAGATGGAGAATTTGAGGGTGAAGTTAGTATATCTCTAAAAGAATTGATTAATAATGATTTAGAGATATCAGAAGAAATGATAATGACAACAGCTATAGGGAATGAATCAGGATATAGTAGTAATAGAAGATATATAAAAAGATTTGATAAAGAATATGGCTATTCACCATATGACTTAACGGAAGAAATCATTGAAACAGATGAAGCTGAAATAGATGTTTGGGGGTTAATGACAGAGGATGATAATATATATAGCCCAAAATCCAGTATCCAAGCGACAGCAAAAGAAATGGATTGGGCAATAGTATTGAAGATATATTTTGAAGACTAAAATAGGGGTAACTGGGAGGATAACATAATGAAGAGACTAAAAATTATAATTGGAATATTATTATTACTTATTATTGTTTCATATGTAATGCTACAAGTCAGTAAATCTAGAACATTCCAGTTTTTGGGTGGTATAGTTAGAAATGTTAACACAGAAGAAAAATTGGTAGCATTGACTTTTGATGATGGTCCTACACATAATACAGATAAAATCATTGATATCTTAGATGAACTAGATGTAAAAGCAACTTTCTTTGTTACAGGTAAAGAATTAGAAGAAAATCTAGAACAAGGGGAAAAACTTGTTAATGCAGGACATGAATTAGGTAATCATTCTTATTCACATAGTAGAATGATTCTTAAATCTCCATCTTTTATTAAAGATGAGATAGAATCAACGAATAAGTTAATACGACAAGCAGGATATAAGGGAGAAATACATTTTAGACCTCCTTATTTTAAGAAGCTAATATTTCTACCTTATTATTTACACAAAAATGATATTAATACAATTTTATGTGATGTAGAGCCAGAGACTATTCTAGGTTTTTCAGCTAGTTCAGAGGAAATAAGTAGATATGTGATAGAGAATTCAAAAGAAGGTTCTATTATATTATTACATATAATGTATGACGGTAGAACAGAAGTTATCAAATCTTTAGATGACATAGTAAATGGTTTAAGGAAAAAAGGATACGATTTTGCAACTATATCACAATTGTTAGATAAAAAGTAGTTAAGATTACAATTAATTGCTTTACGTAGTGAAGGGTGTATGTATAAGGAACTAGTATGATACTGTTTAGAAGAAATGATTGGAATAAAAGAGGAGTCTTAAATGAAGAACTTTTGAAGAAAATAATCTCAGTATGGATGAATCATTTTGGGATAATATTAAAGATAATTTGATAACAGCAATAACAGGATGTAATTGGCTGGATATTGATCAAGATGGAGATAAAGAAATGATAGTATCCATTTATTGTTATACAGTTGGTGCATCAACGCCAGTTCACTTGAGAGAAAAAGGAATTATGATTTATGATTTAGGAGAAACCATTGAATTACGGGAGATTATTTTTGAGAGAGACAACAAGGTGGATATTTTAGAGCAATACTTTATAGGGGAAAGATAATATTTAAGCAAGTAATTATTGGAGGATTAAGATATGATTTGTTTCGACAGGGATAACAATAGATTTAATTTTAGGATAGCAGGAGTAGCTATAAATAACAATAAATTATTATTACATAGATTAGAAAAAGATGATTTTTGGGCTTTGCCTGGTGGAAGAAATGAATTTCATGAGTTCAGTGAAAAAACTTTGATTAGAGAAATGCAAGAAGAAATAAATGAAGATATAAAGGTAGAAAGATTATTATGGGTAGTAGAAGATTTCTTTGAATTTGATAATAAGAATTATCATGAGATATCCTTTTATTACTTGATGAACTTCATAAATGAAGGTAGTGATATTTTTGATGAAGAAGAGTTCTTTAGAATGGAAGGTGACACTAAAATAATATTTAGATGGTTTGAATTAGATGATTTGATTAATATAGAATTATATCCTACTTTTATTAAGGAGAAGGTTGTTAACTTATCAAACAATATAGAACATATTATGCATATTGATGGTCAATAAGAGAAGCAAATTGACTAGTAATAATAAGTAAATGTAAGTTAATATATTATTAGTATAACATAGATTTTACAGGGGTTAACGGAGGATAATAATGAAAAAAATTTATCTAATTCTTATAATTGTACTAGTACTGAATGGTTGCTCACTAAACAAACCTTATGTAACAATAGAAAATTCTCTGAGGGATTTATCAGAAGATGAATTCAAGTATATAAATGATATGAATAAGTATACAATTGAAGATTTTAAATACTATGAATTAAAGGTAGAAGGAAAAAAATTAGACGATGTAGAAGTTAGAGAAATAACTATACCAGAAGAAGAGCTTATAAAACATGCTCTAGTTGAATACAAACCTAATATATGGGCATTATTGAAAAGTTTATCACAAGATAATAAAAGTGAGGATTTCTTTGTTTATGAATATAAATTTTTACTGAATATGTCAGAAATATCAGTAGATGAATTAAGGGATGTACTTGATGAATTTGAAGTTAGCATTCATATTAAGACAAAGGATGGGTATGAAATAGAAGAAGAATGTAATCTTGGACTAGATTTAAGTATTATTGAGTAATTATTAGAGAAAAGAATAAAATTACTATCAATCTCTATTCTATTAATAAACCTTCAAGGTTTGCTAGGTTATGTAAAAGGTATAGAGATAGTTTATAAAATTATGGAGTATACTAACTATCTTAATAAAAGTATAATGTAAGTCATGATTTTCATGCTTATTTCAAGGAAATGAAAACTATTCCAAAAGACTTCATACCATCATATCATATGGATGAAGAGACATTAATTGCTAAAGATAGTATTATAAAGATAAAACATATTGAATTAATTGGAGATACACCATACTGGTATGAAGTTGAATTAAATAATGAAATAAATGGAATTTTATACTTTTGGTTGGGGGGGTAAGGTATCTATAGATATTGTAAAACAAAAAAGTAACATAAATTTAGAGGAGATAACCAATATGAAAAATATTTGTAATATTATTATGATAATATTTGTGTCTATTTGTATTTGTGGTTGTAAAAGCACTAAGAATAGAGATGTTTATAGGGATATTAATAATATTAATATAGAGATAGTTAGTACATCAGAACTTGAAAGTGGTATATATTATACGTTAGATGTAATTAATGATAGTAAAGAATTAATAAAATATGTTGAAATTATGTTAGGTTATACAATAACAAAGGAAGCTAAAAAAGACGGGATGATTGGTCCAATAATGTTTCAAGGAAAAACAGTAGACAACCCTATTGATTTGGAACCAGGAGAAAAAAAGACATTCACAGTACATGTTCCGACACCATTATTAAAACAAGATAAAATTAATATGGATAACATACAAATATTTATACAAGGGTATTTTTCAGAAATTAAAATTGAGAATAAATTCCAAAAAAGTGGAGATATAGGTCTTATTAATGAAAATAATAAACTGTGAAAAACTATAAGAAGGTAGTGTAAAGTAGCCTATGAAAAACAAAAACAAAAAATAATTAAGCCTTAAAAGAAAAAAAGGTAACAGAAATAGCTCTTGGTAACTTACGCCACCCTTGACAGCACCATTAAACAATGCTTAAAAATGGTGCCGACGGTGAAAAACTCAAGAACAGATAGACCTATCCCGTCGTAATCATGGCATTGTAGCATTGTTTAATGATGCTATCAAGGGCATGTCCCTGCGGGATGGCTGTATCAGTGCCTCTGGTTCAAAATCTAAGAACAGATAGATTGTTGCTCTTGTAAATGAAGAATGGTTTTTTGACCAAGGTATATAAGGAGTTGCCATTTTCCAGGCATGTTATCAGCTTTGGAGAGCAAATTAACCCTATTCAAAGGCTTTTTATAGCAAGTAACTTTATGGGGACGTAGGAAATTGTAATAAGCTACCCATAAAGACAAGGCATAATTAGCACCATCATAATTATCGTAACCATTGGTTATACGATAAGAAGCTTTAAAAGTTCGGTTAAGGCGTTCTACAATCTGCTTGAATGGGCGAAACTTTTTAGAAACTTCGTCATCATTGGAAAGACCTATTACCTGAGTGATATCAAACTTAAGAGGATCTTTCTCACGGAGAGCGAATTGTTGAGAAGCTAAAGGATAAGCGCTATAGCCATCAGCAATAAAACGAAATTTATCAGGAAGCTTTTTAAGATTGCGAAAAGCCATACGCATAGCAAGGATACAAGGACCTACGCCACGATTATCAGATACCCTGTAACCAAGGATAGAACGAGAAACAGCATCCATAATGAACCAAACATAACCTTTGATACCACGGACTTTGATATAAGTTTCATCAGCTATCATAGTAGAGAAATGGTTGTAATTATAATTATCAACAAAAGGTTTAATAAGAGTAGCAGCGGAATGAGCATAGTTAGCAACCATAGTATGAGAGATATCAATACAATGAATGTCTTTTAAAGCCTGAGCAGTTTTTCTTAAAGATAGTCCAAGGTTTACATGATAAGACAAACAAAGTCCCATGATATAAGCACTTTTACTACGGAATTTAAAAGAAGAAGCATTTTTAGGAAGAGAATCCAAATCCATAGCAAAAAAATCTACAGAGAATTCACGGTAGATATAGCGTAGTTTATACTTATAGCGATCAGAATGTTTTACGTCATTAGGTAATTTACTCACATTGGATATATAATAAGAGCACTTATTATTAATGCACTTATGTACATTAAAATGTTTCCTATCTTTTTTTGCAACAAGAGAATGATTGCAATAAGGGCATTTAAGAACAAGAGGAGAAGAAACTTGTTCACCCGTAACAAAAGTTTTTTGGCAAACTTTACACTTAAATTGGCCTTTACCACCATTATTATCGTAAATATATTGCTGTGGAGCACCACATAAAGGGCAAATGGTATCGTTAGGAACATTACGGATTTTACCTTTTTGAGTCCTAACAGGTTTTAAAGGTTTACCATAACGAAGAAGATAGTATTCAGTCAAAAATTGCCAATCTTGTTTAACAAAGCGTTTAATAATAGGTAGTTTATCGGTCTTGAATTTCTGATACTTAGGTGAATGAGCATCATCAAAAGCCCATTGCTTAAGAGGAATAAATTTAGAGATGAAAAGAAGTAACCAAGAAATTTGTTGATTTTGGTATTGAATTATATTAAGTAAATAAGTTATAATTGAAGGCATAGCAATGACATCCTTTCAGGAATTTTTGGTGTGTTGGAACTTCAATTATAACTGAAAATAGGGGGTCATTGTTATTTTATTGCAAAAAACTGTGAAACCCTTGATAAATAAAGAATTTAAACAAATAGTGTAGTGTTAAACTTTACACTACCTATAAGAAGGTAGTGTAAAGTAGCCTATGAAAAACAAAAACAAAAAATAATTAAGCCTTAAAAGAAAAAAAGGTAACAGAAATAGCTCTTGGTAACTTACGCCACCCTTGACAGCACCATTAAACAATGCTTAAAAATGGTGCCGACGGTGAAAAACTCAAGAACAGATAGACCTATCCCGTCGTAATCATGGCATTGTAGCATTGTTTAATGATGCTATCAAGGGCATGTCCCTGCGGGATGGCTGTATCAGTGCCTCTGGTTCAAAATCTAAGAACAGATAGATTGTTGCTCTTGTAAATGAAGAATGGTTTTTTGACCAAGGTATATAAGGAGTTGCCATTTTCCAGGCATGTTATCAGCTTTGGAGAGCAAATTAACCCTATTCAAAGGCTTTTTATAGCAAGTAACTTTATGGGGACGTAGGAAATTGTAATAAGCTACCCATAAAGACAAGGCATAATTAGCACCATCATAATTATCGTAACCATTGGTTATACGATAAGAAGCTTTAAAAGTTCGGTTAAGGCGTTCTACAATCTGCTTGAATGGGCGAAACTTTTTAGAAACTTCGTCATCATTGGAAAGACCTATTACCTGAGTGATATCAAACTTAAGAGGATCTTTCTCACGGAGAGCGAATTGTTGAGAAGCTAAAGGATAAGCGCTATAGCCATCAGCAATAAAACGAAATTTATCAGGAAGCTTTTTAAGATTGCGAAAAGCCATACGCATAGCAAGGATACAAGGACCTACGCCACGATTATCAGATACCCTGTAACCAAGGATAGAACGAGAAACAGCATCCATAATGAACCAAACATAACCTTTGATACCACGGACTTTGATATAAGTTTCATCAGCTATCATAGTAGAGAAATGGTTGTAATTATAATTATCAACAAAAGGTTTAATAAGAGTAGCAGCGGAATGAGCATAGTTAGCAACCATAGTATGAGAGATATCAATACAATGAATGTCTTTTAAAGCCTGAGCAGTTTTTCTTAAAGATAGTCCAAGGTTTACATGATAAGACAAACAAAGTCCCATGATATAAGCACTTTTACTACGGAATTTAAAAGAAGAAGCATTTTTAGGAAGAGAATCCAAATCCATAGCAAAAAAATCTACAGAGAATTCACGGTAGATATAGCGTAGTTTATACTTATAGCGATCAGAATGTTTTACGTCATTAGGTAATTTACTCACATTGGATATATAATAAGAGCACTTATTATTAATGCACTTATGTACATTAAAATGTTTCCTATCTTTTTTTGCAACAAGAGAATGATTGCAATAAGGGCATTTAAGAACAAGAGGAGAAGAAACTTGTTCACCCGTAACAAAAGTTTTTTGGCAAACTTTACACTTAAATTGGCCTTTACCACCATTATTATCGTAAATATATTGCTGTGGAGCACCACATAAAGGGCAAATGGTATCGTTAGGAACATTACGGATTTTACCTTTTTGAGTCCTAACAGGTTTTAAAGGTTTACCATAACGAAGAAGATAGTATTCAGTCAAAAATTGCCAATCTTGTTTAACAAAGCGTTTAATAATAGGTAGTTTATCGGTCTTGAATTTCTGATACTTAGGTGAATGAGCATCATCAAAAGCCCATTGCTTAAGAGGAATAAATTTAGAGATGAAAAGAAGTAACCAAGAAATTTGTTGATTTTGGTATTGAATTATATTAAGTAAATAAGTTATAATTGAAGGCATAGCAATGACATCCTTTCAGGAATTTTTGGTGTGTTGGAACTTCAATTATAACTGAAAATAGGGGGTCATTGTTATTTTATTGCAAAAAACTGTGAAACCCTTGATAAATAAAGAATTTAAACAAATAGTGTAGTGTTAAACTTTACACTACCTATAAGAATGGAGAGGTAAATATATGAAAATAACAACATACCGATTAAGTTCATTTTCACAAACAGTAGAAGGTGGGAACCCTGCAGGTGTAGTTCTTAATGCAGATAGTTTAGATGAAAAATCAATGTTAGAAATATCTTCTAAGATAGGATACTCAGAAACTGCGTTTGTTTCACAATCAAAAGTAGCTGATTACAAAGTAAGATTTTTTACACCGGTAAAAGAAGTAGATCTATGTGGTCATGCAACGATTGCAACATTTAATTTACTAAGGGATTTGCATATTTTATCTTGCGGAGAATATACTCAAGAAACAAAAGCAGGAGTTCTTAAGATAATTGTTAATGATAACGATGTATTTATGGAACAGAATAAACCAGTTTTTTTTGATATAATAAGCTTAGAAGAAATCAATAAATGCTTTGAATCAGCCTTAACAAATATAGATAATCAACCAATTCAGATTGTTTCTACAGGTATGAGAGATATTATATTACCAGTAAAGAACTTAGGAATTCTTAATAAATTACAGCCTAAGTTTGATGAGATTATTGTTTTGAGTAATAAGTATGACGTATCTGGAATACATGTTTTTACCCAAGAAGGAATAACGAATGCCAATGCAGTTTGTAGAAATTTTGCACCTAGAGATGGAATAAATGAAGAAGCTGCAACTGGAACTTCAAATGGAGCTTTAGCCTGCTATTTAAGTAGATACAGTAATGATACTAATAAAAGATACTTGTTTAAACAAGGATACAGTATGAATAAACCCTCTGTTATAAAAGTAGAATTAGGATATAATAATCAAAATATTTATAAAGTCTATGTTGGTGGTAATGCTGTAAGAATAGAGGATTAATTAAAGAGAGGATAAAACAATTTAAATTATTGTTTAACGGAAAGGAGTTTATAATGAAATTTGAATTATTATATGAAAGCTATCCTATTATAGAATCTACAGAACTTATCCTTAAAAAAATTGAAGAGGATGACATAAATGATTTTTTTGAGATACATAGTGACGAAATAATCTATAAATACATACCAGGTAAAGCTAAAAAGAATATTAATACTGTAAAAAATATGATTGGACATTATGAAAGAGACTTCAATAAAAAGAAAATGATATTTTTAGGTATATACATCAAAAAACAACTACCTAAGTTAGTGGGAATTGCTGAAATATTTGATATTGATAAAAAAATAAGCATGGTTACAATTGGATATAGACTCAATCCAAATTATTGGGGAAAAGGAATTGCAACAGAGGCTACGAGAAGATTAACTAAATATTTAATTGATGAAATTGAAGTAAATAGAATACAAGCATTTGTAATGACAGAAAACAAAAAATCAGAGGAAGTTCTGATAAGAAATCATTTTGAATACGAAGGTACTATAAGGCAGGGGCAAATGTGGAAAGAGAAAGGTATCATTGATTTAAAATTATATTCGTTATTAAGAGAAGATTTTTATAACTATTAAAAAGTAGCTTAAATCTACATAAGAAAAAATTGAGAGGAAGGAAACTCAATTACTTTTAAAAGAGGTTAATTGGATTAACAAGAGATGAATAAAGAAATTAAAATTGGAACTGGAACTCAAGCAACTGTCTATCTTAGCGAAACTCATGCTATAAAGGTATTTAAGAAAGACTACAATAAAGCCTATGCATTTTATGAAGCAATGATTAATTCATTAATAGAGGATGTAGGTTTGCCTATTGCAAAGGTGCATGAAGTCTTAGAAATTAATGATAATATTGCAATGAAAATGGATTTTATTGAAGGCGTTACGCTACACGATTGTTACTTATCAAATATTTATAATGCAAATAAATATGTTGATATAATGTTAGATATGCAAATAGAGATACATTCTAAGGATATCCAGCTTCCTTACAATCTAAATAATAGACTTAGAGAAAAAATATCAAGTAATAAGATGCTTAATAAAACAAGCAAGAATAAATTATTAAATATATTAGACAAGCTTCCAGACGGAAAATGTCTTTGTCACGGAGATTTTTATGGTTACAATATAATAAAACAGCAAGACAAATATTACATTATCGATTGGATTGATGCAACAAATGGTTGTGATAATGCTGATGTATGTCGTACCTACATGCTGTATCTGTTCCATTCACAAAAAATCGCAGAATTATATTTAGAAACATATTGTAATAGAACCAAAAAGGAGAAAAAAGATGTTTTAGATTGGATACCTATAATATTAGCGGCAAGACTGAGTGAAAATATTCATGATCAAGAAAAAGGAAAAATAATATCAGTTATTCAGGATTTATAGTAATTTTAAAATAAAGATGATATAGATAGTATTAATATTATCAAATGAATAAATAGCAATTATTAACGTTTATATCATGTGTATTGACAAAAAATAAACAAAGTGATATCATTGATTTAGAATAAAGTTCAGTTTTTCTGAGAAATGTCTTAGTTGAACTGAAGGTAAAATCAAAGACCTTACAGAAAAGAGATATCTTATTTGATAGGAATTTGTGCAGAATTGTTATTTAACAGTTCTTTTGAGCTGTTTTTTATTTGCATGACTTCCTTTGTGGAAGTTTTTTTGTTATTTATGAATCTTTTATGTGGTAATAGTCACTCTTTGTTCTGTAGATCTTTTAAATTATAGGAGGTTATACAAATGGATACAAGAAGTTGGATAGACCAAGTTATAAAACAAGATCAGATAGACAAGTACTTAATTAATGGTAAAGATTTTATTAATGAAAATGAAATACATAACAAACTGAATATGAACAAAGACTGCAGCAAGGAAAAAGTCAGAGCTATACTTGATAAATCTTTAGCAGTTGAGAGATTGAGCTTTGATGAAACTGCTACATTACTTAACGTTACTGATGAAGATATGTGGGAAGAAATGTATGAAGTTGCAGCAGAAGTCAAGAGAAGAGTATATGATAACAGGATTGTATTTTTTGCGCCACTTTATTGTGGTAATCTATGTGTAAATAGTTGTAGATACTGTGGATTCAGAAAAGAGAATGCAGGAGAAGAAAGAAAAGTATTAACTGCTGAAGAGATAAGAAGAGAAACCGATTATATTCTCAGCCAAGGACACAAAAGAGTCATCGTTGTTTATGGTGAACATCCAAAGACAGATGCTAAATATATAGCTGAAAGTATGAAAACAGTATATGATGTTAAAAAGAAATCAAGAAGTGGAAAAAATTCATATATAAGAAGAATAAATGTTAATGCAGCACCTATGAGCATAGAAGATTTGAAGATGTTAAAGGAAGTAGGTATAGGTACGTACCAAGTATTCCAAGAGACATATCATAAGGATACATATAAATCAGCTCATCCAAAAGGATTAAAAGCCAACTATAGATGGAGATTATACTCTCTTCATAGAGCAATGGATGCAGGTATTGATGATGTAGCTATAGGAGCTCTTTTTGGACTTTATGATTGGCGTTTTGAAGTTATGGGATTATTATATCATGCTGACGATCTTGAAAAACAATTTGGTATAGGACCTCATACAATTTCATTCCCAAGACTTACACCAGCTTCAGGTTCAGAACTTAGTATAGCTTCCAAATATCTAGTTAATAATAAAGATTTTAAAAAACTAGTTACAGTTCTAAGACTTGCAGTTCCTTATACTGGATTAATAATCACAGCACGTGAAAACCCAGAGGTAAGAGATGAAGTTGTAAAAGTTGGATGTACACAATTAGATGCCTCAACCAAAATAGGTATAGGTGCGTACGATAAAGCTGCTCACAATGAAAAAGAAGACAAACAGCAATTTACTATTGGTGACAACCGTACACTAGATCAAGTAGTTAATAAACTAGCTGAGATGGGTAAGATTACTTCTTTCTGTACTGCTGGATATAGATGTGGTAGAACAGGAGATAAGATAATGAATCTGTTGGAAACAGGAACAGAAGGTAAGTTCTGTAAACTAAATGCTGTACTTACATTTAGAGAATACTTGGATGATTATGCTACAGAAGAAACTAAAAAAATTGGGGAAGAACTTATTAAGAAGGAATTTGAAGAAATCAATAACATGGAATTCTATAAAAATAATAAATTATTGAGTGTAATAAATGATTATTATAAAAGAATATCCGAAGGAGAAAGAGATCTATATGTGTAGAGAGGAACTAGAGAATATTGTAGAGGATATTCATAATAAATTCCATGTTGAATTAGCTGTTTGTGAAGTATTCAAAAGAAGATGGTCATACATTACAGGAACTAAAAATTATGTAAACGGAAGATATAGAATTAATATAGATGAAAAATATGGTATAATAGTTAATTGTGAAGAACAAGATGTAGAAAAAATCAAGATGCATATCAAGAAAGGATAAGATGTCATTGAAAAGAGTTGCTGTAATAAGTGCTATATTAGAAAGACCAGAAGATACACAAAACACCTTTAATGCTATAGTCTCTTCTTATAAAGATATGGTAAAAGGAAGAATGGGATTGCCTCTTATTGAAGAAGGAATTTCAGTAATAAGTATTACAGTAGTTGGAGAAATTAATGATATTAACAGTTTGAATGGTAAACTGGGTAAATTACCAAATACTCAGGTTAAAACTTCAATTTCTAAAAAAGAAATTTATTAGTTCATTATCAATTTAATTATAGTTATAAGATATTACATTATAAAAAAGAAGTTATTTCTAAAAATAACTTCTTTTTTATAATTCAAAACAAGGAAAGGCTAAAATAAATATTGTTATTTCTTGTAATTGCATTGCATTAAAAATAACATTTTAGATTATATATACTTTTATTAATAGAATATAAAATAATAAAAACTTATATAAAATATTTGTAGATAAATACAATAGTTAACTAAATATAATTATTGCTTATTTATAAAAATAATATAATATTCAGCAAAAATATTGACATAAAGCCTATACTGATGTAAAATAAAACATAGAAAACATAATACTAGGTTGGAGATAATGGAGAACCACACAAGTAAACCTATCAATAGGTTAGCTTAGTGTGGTTTTTTTATGCCCAAAATATTATGATTAAGTACTTTAAGTACATAGGAGATGTTGTAATGAACAATAAACAAGTTAATAGTTTCCATAGTCAAACAGAAATGAATCCTATTATTGCAGCAGTTAACCAGTTGGATAAACTTGATTTGGCTATTAAGTCACCTTGCAAAGTTATTTTTTTACTTACAGGAAGTATTTTTAACTTGAAAGAAATAGTACAGAAAGTAAAGGACAACGATATGGATATTTATATTCATTTTGACTTACTGCAAGGGTTTGCTAAGGATTCAATCGCACTTGAATACATTAGTAAACAGATTAAGCCTGATGGAATTATTACAACAAAAAGTAATCTTATTAAAAAAGCTAAAAATTTGAATTTGTGGGCAATTCAAAGACTTTTCATTTTTGATTCCAAATCATTGGAAACTGGAATCAACTCTGTAAACTTAACAAAGCCAGATACCATAGAAATTCTACCTGGTGCCATACCTAAGATAATTAACGAGATATACGACCGAACTAAGATACCATTGATAGCTGGAGGTCTAATTAGAAATAAAGAAGATGTAATTGAATGTCTTAAAGCTGGTGCCGAAGGGATTTCTGCAAGTACAGAAGAAATTTGGTATATGTAAGTTTTAAGGCGGACATTTGCATAGAAAAACAAAACCAGGCAGGAGGGCAGAAGATGGGTTGAGTTTTAGGTAACAAAGGAAAGGTAATTAAAAACATTTATTGAAAGGAGAGAGTTTTTTGAGTCTAGAATTAATTTTAATTGCGTTTGGTGGGGGAGTTTTAGGTGCACTGATTGGAGCATTACCAGCATTTATCTTTACAGGTTTTGTAGGACTTATTGGAATTGGGGTAGTATGTGCTGGAGGTCCTCCAACAATTTTGAATGATATTACTTTTGGGGCTTTCTTGGGACCACATATTGCTTTTGCTGGTGGTGTTGCAGCAGCAGCTTTTGCAGCTAATAAAAAGAAATTATTGGACAGTGGAATGAATACCACAGTTCCATTAAATAAATTTCAAGATATAAGTGTATTAATTGTTGGAGGTATATTTGGTATATTAGGACAGTTATTGAATTATCTATACGCTACAGTATGGACCCTTCCAACTGATACTGTTGCAATGACTGTAGTTACATCGGGAATAATTGCTAGATTAGTATTTGGTAAAACAGGGTTGTTAGGTGTTAGAAATCCAGTTAAAGCAGAAATGGCAGCAACTTCAGAGACAAAGAGAAGTATATTGCCAACATCTAAAACAATAGCATATGATATCATCATGGCATTAGGATTGGGTTTAGTGGTTTCTTACATTGCTATTATTACTGAAATAGCACCAATAGGTTTCTGTGTAAGTGCAGCTTCTTTAATATTTGTACAAATGGGATTTTCTGTTCCAACAACACATCATGTTACTTCAATCGCAGGATTGGCAGGATTTATGTCTGGTAGTATTTATATAGGAGCACTTTTTGCAGTACTGGCGGCAATAATTTTTGAAATTGTAGCATTGAACTTTAACACCAATGCTGACTCACATATTGATCCACCAGCTGCATCAATATTTATTTGTGCTTTTATCATTATGGGGATATTTTAACTAATTAACTTTATTTAAAAAATGGGAGGAAAGAATATGGATAAAAAATATATCATGGCATTAGATCAAGGAACAACTAGTTCTAGAGCAATAATATTCAATCATGAAGGTAAGATAGTGAATACAAGTCAAAAAGAATTTACTCAGGTATATCCAAAACCAGGCTGGGTTGAACATGATGCTATGGAAATTTGGGCAACTCAAAGTGGAGTAGCTAGAGAAGTTTTAGAGTTGTCGGGAATAAGACCAGATGAGGTAGCGGCAATAGGTATAACTAATCAAAGAGAAACAACTGTTGTATGGGATAAAAATACTGGAAAACCAATATACAATGCTATAGTTTGGCAATGTAGAAGAACTGCAGATATATGTGATGGATTGAAAGCAAAAGGATTAGAAGACTACATAAAAGAAAGTACTGGTCTAATATTAGATGCTTATTTCTCAGGAACAAAAGTTAAGTGGATTCTTGATAATGTTGAAGGTGCTAGAGAAAAAGCTGAAAATGGAGAACTGTTATTCGGTAATATTGATACATGGTTAATATGGAACCTTACTAGAGGTAAAGTACATGTAACTGATTATTCTAATGCATCAAGGACAATGTTATATAACATTAAAGAATTAAGATGGGATGAAACAATACTTGACGAGTTAGGTATACCAGCTTCAATGTTGCCAGAAGTAAGGCAGTCTAGTGAAGTTTATGGTCACACAGATCCTAAGACTTTTGGTGGAGCCGAGATACCTATTGCTGGTATAGCAGGAGATCAACAGGCAGCACTATTCGGTCAAGCTTGTTTTCTACCAGGTATGGCGAAGAATACATATGGTACAGGATGCTTCATGTTAATGAATACAGGACAGGAAATGGTTAGTTCAGATAGTGGTTTATTGACAACTATAGCATGGGGAGTAGATGGTAAAGTAGAATATGCTCTTGAAGGAAGTATATTTGTTGCTGGAGCTTCGGTACAATGGCTTAGAGATGAATTGAAATTAGTAGAGAATGCCAAGGACACTGAGTATTTTGCTACTCAAGTAGAAGATACTAATGGAGTGTATGTAGTTCCTGCTTTTGTTGGACTTGGTGCTCCATATTGGGATATGTATGCTAGAGGAACTATTGTAGGTCTTACACGAGGAGCCAATAAAAATCATATTATAAGAGCTACATTAGAATCAATCGCCTATCAATCAAGGGATGTGCTTGAAGTAATGCAAGAGGATTCAGGTATAGAACTTCAAGCTCTAAAAGTTGATGGTGGAGCAGTAGCCAATAATTTCTTGATGCAGTTCCAATCAGATGTATTAGGAGTTGCAGTAGATAGACCAGTGGTTACTGAAACTACAGCTCTTGGTGCAGCATTCTTAGCTGGTTTAGCAGTTGGATTCTGGAATAGTAAAGAAGAGATTGCTGATATGTGGGCTATAGATAAGCATTTTGAACCTGTAATGGAAAATGATTATAAAGAAAAGAAATATGCAGGATGGAAAAAAGCAGTTAAAAGATCATACCTATGGGAAGATCCAGAAGGAGAGAAATTAGGAAGCTGATATATAGAGAGTAAAGTGTTGTTTAATTAAAATAGAGTCAATGATACAAAAAATAAGCTGATACATAATGATTAGCTTATTTTTTGTATTATAAAGTAAATGGATTTATTATGAATTAAGGAAATATTAAAATTCACTATTATTTCTTAGTAATATAATTTATAATTTATGATAAAGGAGTTGAAAGAATGATTTATTTAATTAGCGATACACATTTTAATCAAAAAAGAATAATAGATTATGAAAACAGACCATTTAATTCAGTAGAAGAAATGAATAAACAATTGATCTATAATTGGAATAATACCGTATCTAAAGAAGATACTATATATCATTTAGGTGATTTTGCATCTAGTAATAAATCGGAAGTAAAAAATATATTTGACCAGCTTAATGGATATAAGGTGTTGATTAAAGGTAATCATGATAGATGTAACAGTAATATTTGGTGGCATGATATTGGATTTGAAGATGTTATCGATGGAGGAATAATATTAGATAGCTTTTATTTATTGACACATGAACCTATGTATATGAACATAAATATGACACCTTATGTTAATATTCATGGACATATTCATAGCAATAAGATGGAAGGTAATCAATATTTTAATGTTAGTGTAGAACACCACAATTATACACCTGTAGCATTTGATAAGATAAAAGCAATGTATAAAAGTGATGAGTAATAATAGTTAAGTGATTCTTAATTGCTTAATATAATAGAATATGGTAACATATGGTATATAAAGGATATTTGAGAATGGAGCCATAGATGGACAAATTATTACAAGTTTTTATATCTTCAATGATTCCCATTGTAGAACAAAAAGGAGCAATTTTATTAGGCATTTTAACATATGATCTAGATGTACTACAAGTATTTGTTATAAGCTTAGTTGGTAGTATTATACCAGCACCTTTTATACTATTATTCTTCAATAAAATATTTACTTGGATGCAAAAATATAAAGCTTTCGCTCATATCAATAGTATCATTGATAAAAAGATATCTAAAAATACTAGGAAGATTGAAAAAAGAAAAGAATTGGCTCTAATTATTTTTATTGGAATACCCTTACCAACTACAGGTATTTGGACAGGAAGTGCCGTTGCAGCTTTCTTAAATTTGGATTTCAAGAAATCTATGGTTTGTGTAATTTTAGGAGCAACGATTTCTGCCATATTGATAACAATAATATCTTTGACTTTTCCCTCATTGTGGAGTATTAAAATTTAATTAATTTCATTGAAAACAATAGATATCTATGTTATATTATCCTTTCTTACATAGTTTATTTCTTGTGGAAAAATGTCGATAGTATAATTATAATATTATCAGCAGAAAATAAACATGATTTTATACATTATAAGAGAGGAATTATAAATATGGAAGCTCATTTATATCCTATTCGTATTGCGCTTATTACTTTTCCCATAATAGCTTTTTTAGGGACAATCCCTTTTTTATTATACCAATATATAAAATATCATTATGTCAATAAAATCAGAGTATTGATTACATACTCTTTATGCCTTTATTGCTTGACTGCTTATTATATGGTTATATTACCACTGCCAAAGTCTAGTGATGTTCTAAGTTTATATCCTGCAGGCAGACAAATGTATCAATTGGTGCCCTTTAAGTTTATACAAGATATACTTAAAGATACTCAAGTTATATATAACAAACCTGCAACTTATATACATTTATTCAAAGAAAAAGCATTTCTTCAAGCCGCTTTTAATGTTTTGTTATTAGCTCCTTTGGGGATATATTTAAGATACTATTTTCGAAAAAGCTGGATAAAAACTGTGATTATTGGATTTACGGTATCACTATTTTTTGAGCTTACCCAGTTAACAGGTTTGTATGGATTTTATAATGCACCTTATAGGTTATTTGATGTAGATGACCTCATATTAAATACTACAGGATGTCTTTTAGGTTATGTTATAGCTCCATTATTTACATTTTTTCTACCTAGTTCCAATAAATTAGATAAAGACGTGGATTTTGATAAAATGCAGGTTGGACTTATAAGAAGGGGATTAGCATTCATTATTGATTGGTGTATTATAAGTATATTAAGTAATACACAGAGTTTGATTGAATATTTCTTCATAGTATTCATTTATTTTATAGTAGGTGTATACATAACTAATGGACGAACCATAGGTAAATTATTAACATCAGTTAGAGTTCGGGGAAAAACTGAGAAAATATCATTCAAAGAAGTACTCTTTAGATATGGCATTCTCTATTATGGCATTGTCGGGGCAAACTTGGTAGTACTTTATGTTAGTCAAGGATTAGTAACGTTTCAAATTCTAATTCTAGGTGGGGTTTTTGTTATTGATGTTATTGTAGCGATAAGCTTTTTAGTATCTATCGTCAAGAGAGATAGACAATTTTTCTATGAGAAAATTAGTGGTACCAAAAATGTCATTAGTTACAAGAAAGATAAAGTTATCAATGAAAATAACAATACACTTTAGAACAAATCTTCAAACTAAATAGAGTTGATTCATTCTAGAAGTGTATTCTATTAAATGGATATTAAGTATTGTCTGTAATTACATATAAGCTAAGATTATAATTCTTTAGCTAATTCATAAGAATTCCAAATGGCATACATAATATTATGTACTTTTTGGGAATCTCCTATATTATATACTGGAATATCTTTTTCCAATAGTTCTTCATACAGGCTGTTATTTTCTTTATAACCTATAGCAGATATTATTGTATCAGCAGAAATGTTATGAGTACCCTCTGCATTTTTGACTGTTACTGATGAATTATTAGCTGATACAACCATTGTATTAGTTTGGATATTGACATTATTATAATCCAATAGGTCTTCTAACATATAATGATTCATGTGAGGTAATCCGTGAGGTCCTCCTAGTATGTCATTTGCCATTTCGACAACTGTTACATTAGAACCTTTCCCAGCAAGCCATAAGCCTGTTTCACAACCAACTAAGCCCCCTCCAATGATAACGACTTCTTTTCCAGCATCTGCTTTACCAACTAAGATATCATTGGCAGATACTATATTTTTTGCACCATCAAATTTAGGTATTATTGGAGTTGATCCAGTGGCAACAATAATTTCATCTGGATTATATGTATCTATATCAGAAAGTTTAACATGGCAATTCATCTTAACAGTGATATTTAATAGTTCTAGCTGTTTTTCATACCATTTTACTAAAGCTCTATCATATCTTTTGAAATCAGGAACACCACCTGGTATAAGGTTACCTCCTAGATTATTGGTTCTTTCACATAGTGTGACTTTATGACCTCTAGTTGCTAATACTCTAGATGCTTCCATACCTGCAATTCCACCACCAATTATGAGGAAATGCTTTTTATTCAATGCAGGAGTAAGACCATATATCTTTTCACGACCACAAGCTGGATTGACAGCACAGCTGACAGGTGCATTGGATATTCTTCCAAGACATCCTTCATGACATCCGAGACATGGGCGTATTTCATCTAATTTACCTGCACGTACTTTTTTAGGATAATCTGGGTCAGTTAATAATTGTCTACCTAGACCAATGATATCACAACTATTATTTAATGATTCAACTGCCATTTCAGGATTTTCCATTCTACCAGCTAAAATAATAGGTACGTTTACATTTTCTTTTAATATTTTTCCGAATTCACGATATGTACCTTCTTCAAAATACATTGGTGGGTGATTCCAGTACCATGAATCATAAGTTCCAGCGTCTACATTAAGAGCATCGTATCCGGCATCAACCAATATCTTAGCTGCTTCAATACCTTCATCAATATCTCTTCCAACTTCTTCATATTCTTCTCCAGGAAGACCACCTTGTCTAAGACCTTTCATACAACTTTTCAAGCTGTATCTTAATGATACTGGAAAATCTGTCCCACATGCTTTTTTGATTCCTTTTACAATATCAGTTGCTATTCGTAATCTATTTTCTAAGGAACCACCGTATTCGTCTGTTCTTTTATTAAAAAATGATATTGCGAATTGATCTAATAAATATCCTTCGTGAACAGCATGAATCTCAACTCCATCAAAGCCAGATTTTTTGGAAATTACTGCTGCAGTAACAAACTTTTGAATTAGGGTTTGAATTTCCTCTTTTGTCATTTCTCTATGTAGGATATTAGGATCAAAACGGTTCTCATTTTCAGAAGGTGCAATATATTTACTAACGAATCCAGGTAAAGCACTTCGTCCAAGACCACCTGTAAGCTGAATGAACACTTTAGTACCATAGGCATGAATACGCTCATTCATTTGATAAGCTGAATGGATAAATGCTAGAGGTGTTTGGGTGGGACTAGGAAGACCAGCTTTAGCCATCTTTTCAGTTTCCATATCTACATTACAGATACCAGTGATAATTAGACCTATTCCTCCTTTTGCACGTTCAACATAGTAATCTTGAATTCTTTGGTTTAGAGCACCGTTTGCATCAGCGTAACCAACAGGACCCATTGGTGCCATTGATAACTTGTTCTTAATCTTTACTTTACCAATGTAGGTAGGAGTAAATAATTCAGGATAATAATTTGCCATATAAGTCTCTCCTTTAAACTAATTATGATTTAACATAATAATTTCGCCGAATCAATTATGTTAAATTTAGTATAGTATATCCATTGAAACTAGTCAAGGATTTTGTTTATTTTTTATCAATGTATAAATTTGTTAAGTGCCATTTTTATTCTTCAACAAAAGTTGATTAATAGAACAATATAATATATATTATTAGGTAAGTAAGTTAAAAGGAGATATATTGATTATGAAAAAGAAGACATCTAGAACTCTTCAAGCTGAAAGAACTAAGAGTCATATATTGGATGAAGCACTTAAACTAATGAAATATAAAAATTTTGATGATATAAGTATTCAGGAGATTTGTGAGAATTCAGGAATATCTACAGGTGCTTTTTACCACCATTTTGGTAGTAAATCAGGTATTGTTGTTGCAGCATATACACGTACTGACCAATTTTTCCAAGATGAAGTAATTAATAAAATTGACTCTTCAAATATAAAAAGTGCAATAATAGGATATTTATGTGAACAAGGTCTCTATGCAAAAAATATGGGAGTGGATATAATCCGAAATATTTACAAAGCACAAATGGATAATGCCAGTGCTTTCTTTCTATCGGCTGAACGTGGATTGCCAAAAGGATTGCATCAATTAGTGGAAAAAGGTCTGGATAATGGAGAATTATGTTCAGATAAAACAGCAGACCAGATTACAGAGGAATTGCTTATCATTTCAAGGGGAATATTATATAATTGGGCGATTAGTTTTGGTGAATATGATATTGCAAAAAAGACTTTCAGTATTATAGATGCATATTTACAGAGTATTTAATATTATAAAGATAACTATAAAGACTCAACTAATATCTTATGGAGAAAATATTAGTTGAGTTTGTTAATGTTGTTTATAGATAATCACCAGTTTACAACTTAGAAACATTTTTTATATAAAACCGAAAAAAATTGATCGTATAATTCTTTATGATGAGGGGTATTAGGTACGCGTACATAATAGAAGGAGGATTATAAATGACCGCTATAAAATTGAATAACTTAATATATAAGTTTACACCTTAGAAATATTTTTCATATGGTTTAGAAAAATGATAACCTTATAATTTGTATCATGAGGTAGCACATAATAACCTCATTAAAATTAAAGGAGGAATAAAGGATGAATAAAGTAAAACATAATCTAAAGAAAACATTATGTGTACTATTGACAACAGGGATGGCATTAAGCAGTCTAACTGCATGTACTAATACTAAGGCAAAGGGACTTGAAGAAAATGAAGTGGTAGTGCTTGACAATCAACAGGAAGAAATCAATGATGTTTTAGCTATCAAGCAAATTATTGAAGTGAAAGATTTTGCTGGTTTTCAGTGGTTGGAAAATGATAATATATTAGGAGTGGCTATAAAAGATGGTATTAGAAATATAGCTGTTTATAATGTTAGGGACAAATCAATTGAAAACATAACTAATAATAAGGATGCTAATATGGGGTTTGAATATTGGTATGAGCAAGTGCATGATTGTTTGGGACAATATAATCCAAATGAAAATTACGTTTTATTTAAGGAAAAGCCTATAGAACAAAGAGATACTTACTACTCAGACACTTACGCATTAGTGTATTATGACAAAAAAGAAGGTAAAGTAATAAGAATAGATGAAGATGTAATGCGTTCTCAATATATTGAAGATGAGCAAATATATTATTCAAAAGGTTTTAAAGTATATAGGTATGATATGGCAAGTAAACAAAAAAACGAAATACAATTATCTGAAGAACTTGTTAACAATCTAAAAGATTATTTTAATAGTCCTGAAGAATATTTAGAAGCTCATTTTGGAGAAGAGAAAGAAGAAGTTAGTGAATTCTGGAAGGGAATGCACAAACAATTTTATGAAAGAGAGCAGATAAATAATTATATTGATAGATTGACAGTTAATGATGATGAACTGGAAATAGCTTCATATAATCTAAAACGTTATACAGTAAATCTTAAAACTAATACTTTTGAAGAAAGGGCTATGAAACGTGATTCTCATAAAGATGTAATAGAAATTGACAATGTAGCGAAAGTAATACAAAATAAGATACCTAGAGAATTATGGAAGACAGATGATAAAGGTAACCAAGTAAAATTGATTGATAAAACTCATGATTTTGTAAGAGGATTTTTCTTATCACCAGATAAAAGTAAGTTGATATATGAAGCCATATATCCAATGGGAGAGGAGCGAAAATATATATATGATTTTGAAAGTGATAAAAAGTTAACTTTGTTTGGTGAGTATAAATCTTTATGTTGGAATAAAGAATCAAATAAAATAGTATGTACAGACTCCGTCTATTTCTATAAAGAACTAAGTTGTAAAATAATAATTTTGAATGATTAATTAAGTAGGTGGGAAAATGACAAAAATATTAGTAGCTGATGATGAAGAGAACATTACAAATGCAATAGCATATGCTCTAGAACGTGAAGACTATCAAGTCTATAAGGCTTATGATGGTAAAGAAGCTCTTGATATCATTAGAAAAGAACAACCTGATATACTTATATTAGATATTATGATGCCAGAATATAATGGTTATGATGTATGCAAAAATATTGAAAACACTTCACAAATGGGTATCATCATGCTTACGGCAAAAAGCACTTTGGTAGACAAGATATTAGGGCTGGAACTAGGTGCTGACGATTATATCACTAAACCTTTTGAAATGCAAGAATTATTGGCACGTGTAAGATCTCTTCAAAGACGTATCAATAAAAATGATGATGTATCAAAGGAATTAATAGATGACAATATCTTAGAAATTAATGGTATAAAAGTTAATGTACTGGAGAGGGTTGCATATGTGGATAATAAACAAATTGATCTTAAGGCTAGAGAATTTGATTTGCTGGTTTTTCTGATGAAGAATGTAAAAATAACTTTTACAAGAGATATTATTCTGGATCGAGTATGGGATATGGATTATTATGGTGGTACACGTACAGTAGATATTCATATCCAACGTATACGTAAGCAGTTAGGAAAATACAGTAGTTTAATTAAGACTATTCCTAAAGTTGGATATAAAATGTTGGAGCATATGGAATGAGAATCAGTGTAAAACATAAACTAACCATTTTTATCATTTTCCTATTATTAATCAATTTAGTCATTATTAGTATTTTAACAATGAATGGTATTCGTACCAATCAGATAAAGGAATATGAAAGATATCTAAAAGAAAGTAGTAAAACAGCTAATCTATACATAAGAGAAAGATATCTCGCTAGTGACATTGAAGATTTTGAAACCTTTTATATTAAGCAGGCTTATGACTTGACTATTGAGATAGAACGTGTACTAGGGATTCACACAATTATTTTTGATAATCAAGGAAGACAGATTGGTAATGAAGTATTTAAAGAATTGAAAAATGAATATGAGGATATCATTACCAAAGCTTTGGATAACAAGATTGTATATAAAAAAATTGTGGATAAGATAATATATGCAGCACCAGTTTACGATTTTAATGGGCAAATAGGTGTTATGCAATTAGAGTATAATCTATATTTACAAAAGAGTTTCAATGAAGATACTTGGAAGTTGTTTGTCAAATTTGGGCTTATATCTATTATTGTTACATTCATAATAGGGAGAGTATTTTTTATAAACATAGTAAATCGAATTAAGAGGTTAAAAAAATCTGTTAAGTTGATTGAAGAAGGACAATATGATATAAGCTCGATACTCATAAAGAGTAAAGATGAATTTGGTGAATTAAGCACAGGGATACAAGCTATGTCTTCACAGATACAACAAAATATTAAGCAGCTCAGTGATGAAAAAGCAAAACTCCAATTGGCGCTAGAGCATGTTCAAAAGCTAGAAAAGAAGCAAAAAGAATTCATTGGGAATATAACTCATGAATTCAAAACACCAATTACGGTCATAAAAGCTCAGATCGATTTAATGAATCTTTATAAGGATGATAATAATTTAGTAGATAAATCCAATATTATTGTTAACAATGAGCTTAAAAGATTAAATCAAATGGTAGAGAAGGTATTGCACTTATCAAGCTTGGAAAAATATGATTTTGAACTTGAAAAACATAAAATAGATACACATGTACTATTGAAAGAAATTATAGATAAGTTAAAAGGAAAGGCTTCCAAATACGGAATTGAATTCTATTACCAGTTAGAGCCTTGCCAAGTTTATATGGATAGAGAAAGTTTTATGATGATTTTTATCAACTTAATGGATAATGCAATAAAATATAATGTGTCAAATGGTAAGATAAAAGTTACAAGTAATGTTAAAAAGGGCGTTAATCGAATTGAAATAGCTGATACAGGAATAGGTATACCAGATGAACATAAGAAAAGGGTATTCGAACCTTTTTACACAGTTGATAAAAATAAATCCAAAAAATTATCAGGTACAGGACTTGGATTAAGTCTAGTCAAGAAGATGCTTGAAAAACAGAATGCAACGATTTGTATTTTGGATTCAGAGAGAGGAACTGTATTTCAAGTGAACATTCCTTTAAGCAAAAAAGAAAAAAATATGTAAATAAATTAAGTTATCTAATCTATTGAGCAATAAATTAGATAGCTTATTTTTTATATAAGATATATCATATATAATGTACTTATAGTAATTATATGCTAAAATTAATTGAGTAAATGCAAGTATTAATAGTGTATAATTAATTAGATTAAGTTTTTTTAATCTGTACTTATTATAAATAAACTAATTTGGAGAGATAAGGTAAGGTGTACAATGAAAAAGAGATTGATAAAAATTAGTGCAAATACATTTATGATTATAGTAACTTTGATTGTAATCATTGGATTTTTGTTGGCTTTTATTCCTGCAAGAATGACTAAGGCTCATACAAATAAAATTGTTGAAATGTATATGAATGATATGAATTACGATCTGACAGAATTTAATAGAAAGTGGAAGGACAAAATCTATAAAGAGGAATTATTAGCAGATGATGGGCATAGTATTCCCGTATATTATATAGTTGATGATAAAAACTATAATAATAAAACTATAGTCTTAGTTCATTGGCATGAATCAAATCATGAAGCTATGTATCCTATAGCGGAAATTTTTTTAGAGCAGGATTTTAATGTTGTCTTATATGATGCTAGAGCACATGGTAACAATACAGCCAAAACGGTCTCTTTTGGTTATTATGAAAAAGAGGATTTAGAATCTGTTATTACTTATGTTAACAGTAAGATGACAGATAAAAATATAATTGGTGCATTAGGTCAATCAATGGGAGGTGCAACAGTAGGATATTATTCTGGATCAGATCACGCAGCTAAATATTTGGATTTTGCAATTATAGATAGTGGATTTACTAGTATGGATGCAGAAATTGCATGGCAGATAGATTCATTTTTCATTCCTATGCCTACTAATTTATTGGTTAAATTAGGAAATATATCTAATAATCAAATATATGGTTATACTTATGAAGATGTTAATATTCTTGATGCTGTTAAAAATAATAATATTCCAACACTTATTATCCATAGTAAGTTAGATGAGAAATGTCCATATTATATGGCAGAGCAATTATTTAAAGTAATTCCACATAATAATAAACAATTAATAACTTTTAATAACTCAAAACATTTATATGCATTTTGGGATGAAAAAGAAAAATATGAAGATGGTATATTCACATTCATAAAAAACAATAAAAATAAAAAATGAGACATATTATATAAATACAAAAAATATTACATAATTGGAATCAACAATTAAAAATTAAAGGGTATAGTTGTATAAAATATAAAGACAATTTTAAATAATAGATGAAGACAAATATTAATGTAGACATTAAATAAGAAATATGATAATATATTTTGTGGTAAAAAATATTTTGAAAATATATCAAATTATATGATATAATGGTAAATAAGGAAGTTATTTGAAAACTAATGCAACTGATGTAATATAAAAAATAAACTGTAAAAAATATAAGGAGAAAAATATGGATTATAGTATATTAAGTAATTTATTGAAAGTTATCCAAGAGTCAAATTTACCTTATGTTGAGATTAAGACAGATGAACTTTATTTGAAAGTCAAAAACAATCAAGATAGTAATAAAGAAAACAAAGCTTATCTAACTGAATGCAAAAAAGAAGATGCTTCTAAATATGATATATCAAGATATCAAGATGAATGTGTAACAACTGAAATTCCTCAAAACGTAGAAATTATCAAATCACCTCTAGTAGGGAAAATTTCATTAACTAATCAAAACAACAAGCAATATATATCCATAGGTAACAAAGTCAATAAAGGAGATATTGTATGTACTATTGAAGCCATGAAAATGGTAAATGAGATAGTTAGCAAATATTCTGGTACGGTGGTAGATATTCTTGTTAAGCCAGATGAATTAGTTGAGTATGGCAGGGAGTTGTTTGTGATACAAGTTGATTAAAAGATTGAGGTGATAAGGTGTGTTCAAAAAAATATTAATCGCTAATAGAGGTGAAATAGCAGTCAGAGTTATTCGAGCATGCAGAGAAATGGGAATAAAAACCTTAGCAGTATGTTCGGATATAGATAGAAACAGTCTCCATACCAAATTAGCTGATGAAACCATATGTATTGGTTCCGCTAATGCAAAAGAAAGTTATTTAAATACATATACCATATTATCAGCGGCATTTCATAAAGGTGTTGATGCCATTCATCCAGGATATGGTTTTTTGTCAGAAAATAGTCAATTTGCTAAGATGTGTGAAGAATGTAGCATTACTTTTATTGGACCATCCAGTAATACAATTGAATTAATGGGTAATAAAGTGAATGCAAGAAATATTGTTAAACAGATGAACTGTCCCGTAATGAATGCGATAGAAAATATTAAGATAGACGAAATACATAATAGAGATATAGAAAAAGAAATAGGTTATCCAGTCATTATAAAAGCTGTTTCAGGTGGGGGAGGAAGAGGTATCAGAATAGTCCATAGTAAAGAAGAACTCTATACCAATATTCTTAATGCTAAAACAGAAGCTGAAAATTATTTTGGCAATGCTGAATTGTATATTGAAAAATATATTAAAAATGCTAGGCATATAGAATTTCAAATATTAGCTGATAACCATGGAAATGTAGTTCATCTAGGAGAACGTGAATGTTCAATTCAAAGAAAAAATCAAAAAATGATTGAAGAATGTCCTTCAAGTATCTTAGATAATGATATGAGAAATACTATGGGACAACTTGCAATAGCCATTGCAAAAGAAGTAAATTATTCTGGTGTTGGTACAGTTGAATTTCTGCTGGATGACAATATGAATTATTATTTCCTTGAAATGAATACCAGAATACAAGTAGAACACCCAGTAACGGAAATGGTTACAGGTATAGATTTGATCAAAGAACAGATAAAAGTAGCGGCTGGTATGAATTTGGATATCAAGCAAGAGGATATTTGTATAAATGGACATTCAGTTGAATGCAGGATAAATGCAGATGATGCAGATAATAACTTCATACCTCAGACTGGACTTATTAAACAGCTTATATTACCAGGAGGTCCAGGAGTTAGAGTTGACTCTTCTGTATTTAATGACTATTATATATCACATTATTACGATTCGTTGCTGGCAAAAATAATAGTACATGGTAAAGATAGAGATGAAGCCATAAAAATAATGAAGAGAGCATTAAAAGAAACAGAAATCAAAGGGATAAAGAATAATATAGATTTTCAATACAATATTATTTGTTGCAATGAATTTGAATCGGGAAATTATAATACTCAGATAATCAGTTAAGGAAAGGTGAGGATATGATTAAGAATAATATTGAAGAAAATTATATTAATGATATAAAAACCAATCAAAGTAAAGGTAATAATGATCTGGAATTACCTAAAATATGGATAAAATGTAGTAACTGCAAAAAAATAATGTATTATATGACAGTAGATAATAATGATAAGGTATGCCCATACTGTAATAATCATTTAAGGTTGACAGCAGAAGAAAGAATAGATATGGTTCTGGATAATGGATCATTTGAAGAATTTTGTGAAGATATACCTAATATTAATTATCTTGATTTTGAAGGTTACTCACAAAAGATAGATAGATTGCAGAAAAAATTAAATACCAGTGAGGCAGTAATAACTGGTAGAGGTTCAATTAATAATAAAAAGATAGTTATATGTATCATGCAGAGTCAGTTTATGATGGGAAGTATGGGAGCAGTAGTAGGCGAAAAAATAATGCGTGCAATAGAATATGCAATAGAAAAAAAACTTCCTTTGATAATTTTCACTGCTTCAGGAGGTGCCCGGATGCAGGAAGGTATGGTATCTCTTATGCAGATGGCAAAAATAAGTGGTGGTTTAAGTAGGTTATCAAAGAGTGGACAACTCTATATTACCGTAATTACCGATCCGACAACAGGAGGAGTTACAGCAAGTTTTGCCATGCAAGGTGATATTATATTAAGTGAGCCTAATGCACTTATTGGTTTTGCAGGTAAGAGAGTAATAAAACAAACACTCAGAAAGGATTTACCTGAGGGCTTTCAAACAGCTGAATTTGTACTGGAACATGGATTCATTGATAGGATTGTCCATAGAAAAGAGTTAAAAGATATCTTAAGTAAAATATTAACTATGCATGGGAGATAATAGAATGAATGAGAATAATAATAATCTTACAGCTTGGGAAAAAGTTCAGCTCGCCAGATTATCTGAGAGACCTAATGCAGATGAATACATATATAACATATTAGATGATTTCCTTGAATTTCATGGTGATCGTTACTACGGTGATGATAAGTCAATAATTGGAGGGATAGGAGTCATAGATGGAATCAATGTAACTGTAATCGGACAATTGAAAGGAAAGACCTTAGAGGAAAATATAACCAGAAACTTCGGGATGACTATGCCTGAAGGTTACAGAAAATCTTTAAGACTAATAAAACAAGCTGAGAAATTTAATAGACCAGTCATATGTTTTGTAGATACACCAGGAGCTTACTGTGGTGTGGATGCTGAAGAAAGAGGACAAGGAGAAGCTATAGCGAGGAATTTAATTGAGCTTATGGATATATCAGTTCCAATAGTTTCCATTGTCATAGGTGAAGGGGGTAGTGGTGGCGCATTGGCATTAAGTATAGCCGATAGAATATTGATGCTAGAGAATGCTGTATATTCTATAATATCACCAGAAGGTTTTGCAAGTATTCTGTGGAAAGATAATACCAAGGCTGAAAAGGCAGCAGAAGTTATGAAGATAACAGCTGATGATTTATATGGTTTAGGTATCATAGATGACGTTATTGAAGAACCAGCTGGAGGTGCACATTGTGCAAAAGAATATATTTTCAAGGAAATAAAGGTTAGAATATTACAAGAGTTAAAGGAATTACTATCATTGGATAAAGAAGAATTATTACAAAAACGATATAGTAAATATAGAGCTATAGGTAAAGTGTGAAGAACAAGATAATTTAAGTATGAAAGGGTAAAATGAATGAGCCAAACATATCAAATGGTTACATTAAAACTTAGACATAATTACTTCAAAAATTATGTTTATATCATAATAGATAATGAAACTCGTTATGGAGCTATAATAGATCCTGCTTGGGAATTGGATGAAATTGAGAAGATAATTGCTAAGTATCAGATAGAGCTCAAAAGTATTTTATTGACTCATGCACATTATGACCATATAAACTTAGTGAATCCTTTGGTTGATAAGTATGATGCAGATGTATATATATCAGCAGTTGAATCAGAATGCTTTGGTTTTACTTGCGGGAATCAGATAAAAATAAGTGATAATCAAAGATTGCAACTAGGCAATACATCAATTAAGTGTATGCTTACACCTGGACATACCATAGGAAGTACCTGTTTCCTATGTGAGAAACACATATTTACTGGGGATACACTATTTAGTGAAGGATGTGGTTTATGTACATCCTATAGTGGTTCTGCTGAGAAGATGTATTATAGTATTCAAAAGATAAAAAAGGAAATACCAGGTCATATAAGAGTATACCCTGCTCATTCCTATGGATTAAAACCAGGACATAAGTTAGATTATCTTAAGTACAATAACGTATATCTTATGATAGATGATAAAAAAATATTTATAGACTATAGAATGAGAAAAAATCAGAAAAATTTATTGGATTTTTATTAAGGTGGAGATAAGATTGAAAAATTACCAAAAAAAAATTTTCCTTTTTTCAGGTCAAGGCGGGCAGTATTTTGAGATGGGGAAAGTAATGTATAATGAAAATAACATATTTAAAAGTTACATGGATAGTCTAGATGAAATGATAAAAAAAGAAATGAATGAATCCATCATAGATAAATTATATTACTCAGGCAATACAAAAAGTAATATATTCAATAGGACATTATATACACATCCTGCAATATTTATGATTCAATTCGCATTGGCAAAGACTGTGGAAGAAGAGGGAATAAAAGCAGATTATCTATTAGGTGCTAGTTTGGGAGAATATGTAAGCTTAACATTAAGTGGGGTTTTAACATTAAGGGATGCGTTAAAGCTTATAATATGTCAAGCAGCCTTATTAGAAAAACATTGTGAAGAAGGAAGAATGATAACTATCCTTGATAATCCTGATATATGGCATAATTTATTGGCAAAACATACAAGATGTGAAATTGCTGCTCATAACTATGATGATTGCTTTGTAGTAGCTGGTTATAAAGAAGAAACTGACATAGCTAAGAATATATTAAAAGAAGAAAAGGTTATATATAATGAACTGCCAGTTAGATTTGGTTTTCATTCTTATGCAGTAGATGAAATAAGAGAAGCTTATATGGAAGTAGTGGATACTATTACAATTAATGATCCCCAAATACCAATATTATCATCTGTACAAGGAGAAGAAATCCATTACATACCAAAAGATTATTTATGGGATATTATCAGAAAACCTATCAAATTCAATAAGGTTATAGAAAAATTACCAAATGATTCAGTTTCATATATAAATCTAGGTACATCAAGTACTTTGACTAATTTTATCAAAAGAATTAAAAAGAATAATTCCAATATGTACACTATATTAGATATCTTTGGAGATGATTCAAAAAGATACGAAAAATTGATGGAACAATATAAATAATATCAATGAAATAAATGAAAAGCAGGTTGCACGACATAATCTGATATGGAGGAAATTATGAAGTATATAGACGTTGAAACAGAATTAGTTGATAATAATAAAACAGTACCATTAACGGTTAGTTTATGTTCATTGAGAGATTCACAAATGGTAACAAAAGAGTTCATAGATAACTATTTATCATCACAAGAAAAAAAGTATTATAATCAATTAAAATACGAAGCAAGAAAAGTTTCATATTTACTAGGTAGAGTTTCTTCCAAAAGAGCCTTAGCTTATTTTATGGATAATGATAAGCAAGAAATATTTATTGATAAAGGTATATTCCATTATCCAATTATAAAGAACAATAATAAAAATTTGACAGTAACCATAACACATACTAAATATGTAGGAGCCTCAGCAGCAGTAGAAGAACATTATCCAATAGGTATAGATATTGAAGTTATAGACATCAATCATTTAAAATCCATCAAATCACAGATGACAGAACAAGAAATTAATCTAGTTGAAAACTGTCAATGGGAAGAACATGAAGGAGTTATAGCTATATGGACCATGAAAGAAGCTTTATCCAAGGCTTTAAAAATTGGGTTTTTAACATCATTAAAAATGTATGAAGTAAATAGTTTGGATTGTGACAATAATTGTATTATTAGTAAATATAAAAATTTTGCCATGTTTGAAGCTAAAACCTTTAAACTGAATAGAAGCATATTTACAATATGTTATCCTAATAAATGTAATTTAATGCTTGAATATCCTACTATGGAGAATGCATCTAACAAAATTAATATATCATAAGTGCTTAATAGCATCAACTGAAACAAATAAAAGAAAATTGTAAATAGTAAATTGAATATGATAATAATATAAATTGACAATTATTAAATTATAATATATAATTAATAACAATAATGGCATATATTGTAAAATTAAAACTGATTATTTTGTTTTTTGTTTTAGGAGGTAAACAGGTGACAATTAATTATTTTGTTTTTTTTGTACAAACAGGAAAAGAACAGATGGCCTGTGATTTTTTAAATAAGATGATGAATGACATAAATACAGTAGCATTCATTCCTAAAATAGAAGTTATCTATAAAAAATCAAAAAACACTCATAAAGAATTGAAACCCATGTTTGCAGGTTATGTTATTGTTAGAACATTAATGGATGCAGAAAGTTTTATAACAGAAGCAATAATGACCACAAAATATATTAAATGGTTTATAAATCTACTTGGTAAACAAGAACCAGATTGCATGGCATTGAATGAACAAGAAAGTAATTTTATATTAAGCTTATGTAACAAAGATTATATTGTAGAACAATCATTAGGTTTGATTAAGGGAGATCAGATTATTATTAATTCAGGTCCTCTAAAAGGAAGGGAAAGTAGAATCAAAAGAATTGATAGACATAAAAGACGGGCATTGATAGAACTCCAATTTATGGGACAAATCAGGAATGTGTATGTTTCATTGGAGATTTTAAGTAAAAGTAGAGAAGGTTTCCCTATTAATAATATAACAGCTTTAGAATGTTAGTAAGCAAATTCCAAAATTTATTAATCGTCGCTAGAGTCGCGTTATTAAAGGAGGATGACATACTTTGAACACTTAGTTAGCACTAATTGAGGTGTGAAAGGGCGAAGCTATGTCTTAAGTAAGATTTGTTACAATAAAATATAAAAAATGTAATGATAAAGATTTTTGGATTGCAAACAAAAGTCTTTTTTTAATGAAATCAATTAGGAGGTAGAAGAATGTTAACATATGTTTTTCCAGGACAAGGTTCTCAGGAGATAGGAATGGGAAGTACTCTTTTTGATGAATTTGTAGAATTAACTATGGAGGCAGATAAGATTTTAGGGTATTCAATCAAAGAACTTTGTTTACAAGATCCTTATTCACAATTAGGTCAGACCCAATATACTCAACCAGCTTTATATGTAGTTAATGCTTTAAGTTATCTAAAAACCATAAAAGATACAGGTAGGAAACCTGATTACGTTGCAGGACATAGCCTAGGAGAATATAATGCTTTATTTGCTGCGGGAGTATATGATTTTGCTACAGGATTAGAACTTGTAAAAGAGCGTGGTAGACTTATGAGTCAGGCACAAGGCGGTAAGATGGCTGCTATTATCGGTCTAAGTGAACAGGAGATCATTAATGAACTGAAGAATAATGGATTAGAATCTATTAATATAGCTAATTACAATACACCAACTCAAATTGTAATTTCTGGTCCTGAAGAAGAAATTGATTTAGCACAACCTATATTTGAAAAAGTACCAAAGTTAAGATTATATGCACCTCTAAAAGTTAGTGGGGCGTTCCATTCCCAGTATATGAGTAAAGCAAAAGAACAATTTGAAAGACATCTAAATTCTGTAAAATTGAATCCAATTAAAATTCCAGTTATATCTAATGTTAAAGCACGTCCCTATAAACAGGATGAAATAAAGGTGACTTTAGCATCTCAAATTGATAGTCCAGTGAAATGGACAGAAAGCATACGTTACTTAATGGGATGTGGAGAAATGGATTTTAAAGAAATTGGACCAGGAAAAGTACTACAGAATATGATTAGAAGAATCCAAAGAGAAGCAGAACCATTAATTATAGAGGAAGACTTGGTAACCCCTTACTCTTTGGGAAGCAAAGAATTCAAAGATAATTATAGTTTAAAATATGCTTATATAGCTGGAGGCATGTATAGAGGTATAGCTTCAAAAGAATTAGTTGTTAAGATGGGAAAAGCGGGCATGATGGGTTTCCTAGGAACTGGAGGTATGAAGCATAATAAGATTAAACAGGATATTACATATATTAAAAGAGAATTATCCAATGGACAAGCATATGGTATGAATATAGTCCATAATTTCAATAACGCAGAACAAGAAGAAAGATTGATAGATTTATTTTTGGAAAATGACATAAAGGTAATTGAAGCAGCTGCATTCCTAAATGTAACCCCTTCCTTAATTCGGTATAAAGCAAAAGGGATAAGAAAAGATAATCAAGGTAAATTAATCACAAATAACAAAATCATAGCAAAAATATCACGACCAGAAGTAGCGGAGGGATTTATGAGTCCAGCATCTGACTTCATTATATCCAAACTATTAAAAGAAGATAAAATAACTCTAAAAGAAGCTGAATATCTAAAAAATGTTCCTGTAGCAGATGATATTTGTGTCGAGAGTGATTCAGGAGGACATACAGATGGAGGGAATCCATGTGCGTTGATACCAGCCATGATTAAATTACGGGATGATATGATGAAAAAGTATTCATATGATAATAAAATCCATGTTGGAGCAGCAGGAGGAATAGGAACATCTGAAGCATCGGCGGCAGCTTTTATGTTAGGAGCAGATTTTATTGTCACAGGTTCTATTAATCAATGTTCTGTTGAAGCTGATATCAGTGACTCAGCAAAAGACCTGTTACAACAAGCTAATGTTCAGGATACTGCTTATGTACCAGCAGGGGACATGTTTGAGATAGGTGCAAAAGTTCAAGTATTGAGAAAAGGATTATTCTTTCCTGCAAGGGCTAATAAACTCTATAGTATATATCAACAATATAATTCTATTGAAGAGATAGATGAAAAACTCAAGAAACAGATTCAAGAAAAATATTTCAGAATGAGTTTTGCAGATGTTTTCAAAGAAGTAAAAAATTATTATCCACCTAAGGAGATTAAGAAAGCTGAAGAAAATAAAAAACATAAGATGGCTTTAATATTCAAGTGGTATTTTGGCCATAGTACCCAAATGGCACTTAAGGGTTGTGAAGACTGTAAAGTGGATTATCAAATAAACTGTGGACCAGCACTGGGAGCATTCAATCAATGGATTAAAGGAACAGAGATAGAAAATTGGAGAAATCGCCACGTAGATGAAATAGGTGAAAAAATTATGAAAGAGACTGCTGATTATTTCAATAAGCGAATCAGTAAAATTTCTAGTAATTAATAATTTATATACTTTGAACATTTAACCATTTCAAGAATTTTGATGAGAGGATGGACAAATTTTGCAATATGAGATATTGAAAGAAACCAAAGAGGTGAATAATGACCTGACACCTCTAATTTTTATACATGGAGCATATCATGGAGCATGGTGCTACAGGGAAAATTTCCTTCCTTATTTCTCTGAAAAAGGATATCCAGCATATGCTCTTAGTTTTCGGGGACATGGAAATAGTGAAGGTCATGAAAAAATTAATTCATTTACACTGGATGATTATGTGGAAGATGTAGTGATGATGATGAATCATATTGAGAAAAAGCCTATTTTAATTGGACATTCTATGGGAGGCGCTGTTGTACAGAAAGTATTACAATCATATTCAGAAAGAGTTGAAGGTGCAGTATTAATGTCATCCGCTCCTCCTAATGGTATAGCTGGTGAATTGATAAGAGGTATCTTCAAGAACTTGAAAGCACCAAAATGTGAAAGAGAAGGACAGGATAAATTATTTTTCTCTGATGACTTGGACAAAGATAAAAGAGATAGATATATAAAAGAATTACAGCCTGAATCAAATAAAGTCATAAAAAGATTATTAAGGAGAATCGTTCCCAGGTCACTAAAAAATTCAAATATGAAACTAATGGTACTAGGTTCAACAAAAGACAAATGTGTATCCATAAAATCAGTAATGGATACAGCTAAGTTTTATGGAGTTGAACCTGTTATTTTAGATAACGTCAATCATGATATGATGCTGGACACACATTGGATTACAGCTGCTGAGCATATTTATCAATTTTTAATAAGTGTTAATACTAAAAAAGAAGAAAGGATTGTGGATGACTATGGAACAACAAGGCTCATATCAAGTTAATACTATTTCCGCAAGTATTGAAAATGAGATAAATCGCCTTAAGGGTCAGGTAGAATTATTTTGGGATAATGAATTTAAACATTATATAGAATATGGTCTGGAAGATGGTAAGTCTATAGTTGAGATAGGGTCAGGACCTGGGTTTGTAACTGAAAAAATACTACAAAGTTTCCCTAATGTACAAATAACATTAGTTGAAAGGGAACCTTTATTTGTGGACTATTCAGGAAAATACTTATCAGAAGCTGGATATGAAAACTTTGATATTATAAATAAGTCAATAATGAATACAGAATTACCAGATAATAAATTTGATATTGCAATTATACGATTACTACTAGAACATCTACCAGATCCAGTAAATGCTGTCAAGGAAATCTATAGAGTATTGAAACCTGGTGGTAAGGCTATATTCGTTGATAACGATTTTGAAATGCATATTATGACTTATCCTCACATTCCAGAATTAAGAGATTTATACGAAGCATATTGTAGTTCACGTTATGCAGAAGGAGGTAATCCAAAGATTGGACGAGAATTACCTTATATACTTAAAAAAGGAGGATTTTCCAATATATATTTTGAGAGTATCAATGCTCATAGTGAAGTAGTAGGAGAAGACTTGTTTTTCAAATCTGAAGGAATAGGAATTCCAGTAAAACTGGTGCAGGATGGATTTTTGTCCAGTAAAAAACTCGCAAAAGTTTCTGTGGGGTGGAGGAATATGTTAAAAAATGAGAATCACTCTATTATCCGTCAGTTATACATGGCGGTAGGTGAAAAAATGTAAGAAAGGGGCTACTGATATTGGCGGTTAGATTAAAGACGATAGAAAGTAAAATTAAAAATATTATTTTAGAGATAAAAGATGATATAGATGAATCATTGGTCTTACATAATAGTTTCTTAGATTTAGGCATCAATTCTGTTTTAAGTGTAGATTTAATTGAAAATATTAATCAGGAGTTTAACATTGATGTAGGAATTGATGTTGTATTTGATTATAGAGGTGTTAAAGAATTAGCAGAATATATATACACAGAGTACAGTGATGAGATGAATACTGATAAGGAAAAAGAAGTAGTCAATATAGCTGATAAAAATAGTGAAATAAATAAGTCAGATATAGCTATAATAGGTATATCAGGAAGGTTTGCAGATTCAGATACAATAGAAGAATTTTGGCAGCATCTTCAAGAAGGAGACTGCTGTATTGATGAAATAACACGCTTTGATTGGGATGAGGACAAGTATTCTAAATATCATCCATTACAAAACAATGATAACAGAAAAAGATGGGGAGCCATGTTAAAAGAAGTTGACAAGTTCGACCCACTGTTTTTTAACATATCTCCACTAGAAGCAGAAAGAATGGACCCACAACAAAGATTATTCATTGAAGAAGCATATAAGGCTTTTGAAGATGGGGGATATTCAGATGATGAGATATCAGGTAAGAATATTGGGGTTTTTGTAGGTGGACGTACATCTGATTATAAAGATAGAACATTACAGAAACAATCTATCAGTTCCCAATGCTTTTTAGGCAACGACATGTCAATATTGGCAGGAAGGATATCATATTTCTTTAATCTCAAAGGCCCTAGTATTGCTGTGGATACAGCGTGTTCATCATCTTTGATGGCAATTCATCTTGCATGTGAGAGTATACATAAAGGTGAAGTTGAGATGGCTCTTGCAGGAGGAGTTTTCGTTACAAGTTCACCAGAATTCTATTATATGGCTTCAGATACAGGTATGTTATCACCTAATGGGAAATGTAAAACCTTTGATAATGGTGCTAATGGGATAGTAATTGGCGAAGGGGTAGGTGCTTTGATCCTCAAACCATTGGAAAAAGCAATGAATGATGGAGATAATATATATGGTGTAATAAAAGGTTCAGCAGTCAATCAAGACGGAAGAACAAAAGGAATTACTGCGCCTAGTATGCTGTCTCAAAAAAACTTGATATATCAAGCCTATAAAAAATCATCTATCAATCCAGAAACTATAAGTTACGTAGAGGCTCATGGAACAGGAACAAAATTAGGAGATCCTATTGAAATTAAGGCATTAAATGAAGCCTTCAGTATGTTTACGGATAGAAAGCATTTTTGCGTTCTCGGATCACATAAACCTAATTTTGGACATACAATAATGACAGCAGGAATTGCAGGTGTATTCAAAATTCTTATGGGAATGAGATATAAGAAAATACCTCCAACAATAAGCGTAGAAGATATTAATGAACATATTGACCTTGTTAATAGTCCTTTCTACATTAACACTCAATTAAAAGATTGGGAAAGAAAAGACGGAATACCTTTGAGAGCTGGAGTAAGTTCCTTTGGATTTAGTGGAACCAATTGTCATATGATCATTGAAGAACCACCAGCAAAAACAAGAATTAGGGAAAACTCTAAAAGACATCCTTTCCTATTTCCTTTTTCTGCTAAGACAGAGACAGCTTTAAGGCAGAAACTTATATATATGAATAAATGGCTGGATAAAGAATCGGATAATATTTCAATCCAAGATGTATCATATACTTTATTAGTCGGCAGGAAACATTTTACCAACAGGTGCATAATTATTGCATCAGATTTAAAAGAACTAAAAGATAAGATAGTACAAGTACTTCATAATGAAGTTGATGAGGACTATTTTGACAATACAAACAGGGATTTATCTACAATAGATGGGGTTACTAAAAATACTATAGAAGCTGATTATATTTTAGACAAATTAAATAAATCCAATATTGATAAAGATGAATATAAAGAATATCTTACTACTCTAGCAAGATTATATACTAATAACCATGAAATTAATTGGACTAAATTGTTTGTAGAAAATGCTTGCTATAGAGTATCTATGCCAGGTTATCCCTTTGACAAGGAAAGCTATTGGATACAAGAACCAGAACAAAAAGAAATCATCAAGGATGATGAACATGAAGTAGATTCCATGATGGTACCTACTTGGGATATGAATGTCATTAGTAGTGAAGAACAATTCCCATCTAAAGAAAGCAATATTGTTATTATAGGTGGAAATAAGCAAGTAATTAGCAAAATAATGAAACAATATCCTAATGGAAAAGTTTTGGATATTAATGCTTCTGATAATATCGATGATATTATAAATAAGGTTGAGTCATATGACCTTATAGAGCATATTATAGTGATTAATTCCAATGAATCACTTAACCAGTTAGCTTCTGATGATGAAGTAGGAGAAAGTTATGGGGAGGCTATACTAGTATTTAGAATAATTAAAGCATTAATTAACTTGGATTATGATACAAAGAATCTAGGATTGACATTTATAACAAAACAATCACAGGGTATTCATAAAGATGAAAAAATCAATCCTGTATATGCTTCCATTCATGGATTAATAGGTTCTTTGGCAAAGGAATATAGTAACTGGAATATAAGACTTGTAGATTTGGAAGCTGATGAACAAAATTGGCCTATTGATAATTTATTCTCCTTACCTGTAGATTCACAGGGTAATCCTTTAGCTTATCGCAATGGGGAATGGTATAAACAAAAATTAGTCCCAATTCACCAGTCCATACCTGCTGATACTACAGCTTACAAGCATGGAGGAGTTTATGTTGTAATTGGTGGAGCAGGAGGAATAGGAGAAGTATGGAGTGAATATGTAATTAAAAACTATCAGGCAAAAGTAATATGGATAGGACGTCGTGAAAAAGATGAATTAATACAATCTAAAATTGATAGGTTGGCAAAATTAGGCGAAAAACCATATTATATTTCAGCTGATGCAACCAAATTATCAGAGCTTGAACAAGCTTATAAGGAGATAAAAAAACAATATAATTGTATAAATGGTGTAATTCATTCAGCAATTGTTTTACATGACAGCAGTCTAGCTAATATGGATGAGGATAGTTTTAGAGAAGGATTGGCAACAAAACTCTATATAAGCATTAGAATGGTTCAAGTTTTCAAGAAAGAGAACTTGGATTTTATTATGTTTTTTTCTTCAATCATGTCATTCACTAAAAATGCAGGTCAAAGCAATTATGCTTCTGGATGTACTTTCAATGATGCTTTTGCACATAGGCTTTCCTCGGAGCTATCATGTGCAGTTAAGGTCATAAACTGGGGATATTGGGGAAGTGTTGGTATTGTAGCTTCAGAAAAATATCGAGATAGAATGGCACAATTAGGATATGCTTCTATTGAACCTGAAGAGGCTATGAAAACATTGGAATTAGTATTAACTAGTAAGTTTAACCAGATTGTATATATGAAAACCTTACAATCCTTTGAATTGGATGCTGTTAATAAAAATAAGGTGATGAATGTATTTCCACCTAGGATGGATTCAATTGTTGAAAAACTTCAATCATCTATTACTGAACCAGAAATCAATATAAGTGATGTGATATCTGATAGAAATCAACAAATGGATAGTTTGAATGAACTTCTTTATAGGCTTCTTTGGAAGAGTTTCAAAGATCTAGGATTACTTAATCATACAGTCTTGGATATTACTGAAATGAAAAAAAAGATAAACCTACCAAGCATGTATGATAGGTGGTTTGAAGAAAGTATATCTCTATTGGCACATTACGACTGTTTGAGCTATGACGGTCATAAGCATATTGTAATTAACCAAAAGAAACAACATCACGATAATGTATGGGATGAATGGGAAAACAAAAAAAGTATATGGTTAAATGATAGAGACATGAAGTCAATGGTTATATTAGCTGAAGCAGCCTTAGCAGAATTACCAAGAATTCTCACAGGACAAATATCTGCGACAGATGTTATTTTTCCAGACTCTTCCATCAAATTAGTAGAAGGAATATATAAGAATAATACAGTAGCAGATTATTATAATGAGATGATAGGAAATCTGGTAGTTGATTATATAGAGAACAGGAGAAAATCAGAACAAGGAGTAAGAATAAGGATTATTGAAATTGGGGCAGGTACAGGAGGAACTACCTCAGTTGTTCTTAAGAAATTAGAAGCATATGAACGATATATTGAAGAATATTGTTATACAGATATCTCAAAACTATTTTTGATTAATGCTGGGGAGCGTTTTAGTGACTATCCTTACCTTAAGTATGAAATTTTCAATATTGAACAACCTATTGCGCTTCAGAATATAAATGAGGATACCTATGATATTGTAATAGGAACTAATGTATTTCATGCAACCAAAAATATAAGACACTCATTACGTAATGCTAAGGCAGCATTAAAAACAAATGGTGTGATAATGTTAAATGAGATAAATAATCATAATATCTTTAACCACTTAACATTTGGATTATTAGATGGCTGGTGGAGATATGAAGATAAACCGTTACGTATCAAAGGTTGTCCAAATCTCAGTGGTGAAAATTGGAAGAGAATCTTAGAATGGGAAGGATACAGACTTGTAACTTTTGAGCCTTATAATATGAATGAATTGGGACAACAGATTATTATTGCTGAAAGTGATGGTATTGTATTACAGCAACTAGAAAACACATCAAAAGTGCAACAGGAAAAGAATACGATTAATCAGTATAAAACTGTTAATGCTAATTATAATACCCCTTCTATAAAAGGTGATTTTACGAACCAAATGATCTTAGACCATGTAAAAGAAACAATAACAGATAATTTGTCCAAGTTACTAAAAATAGATATTAATAGAATTGATAAGGGACAGTCTTTTGCAGATTACGGATTAGATTCTATTACTGGAATTCATCTTATTCAATCCATCAACCAAGAACTAAAGACAGAATTGAAAACAACCAATATATTTGATTATAGTTCTGTCAATAGATTAGCGGGGTACATTGTAGAAAAATATAAGGATATCCTTAATAAACATTATGGTTCAAGTGAAATTATATATGATGATACCGATATAACCTCCAATAACATAATATCAACCAATAATGTCTCAAAGGATATAAAAGTAGAAAATAGTACAGTAAAAACACATAAACAACATGAGATAGCCATTATTGGTATGAGTGGACAATTCCCAAAATCTAAATCCGTTGAAGAATTATGGGAGCATTTGGTTAAGGGTGAAGATTTAGTTGAAGAAGTAACTAGATGGGACCTATCCAAATACTATGAACAAGAAGAAGAATATTGTAATCACGGAGGATTCTTAGAAGATATAGATTATTTTGATCCATTGTTCTTCAATATATCAGGTGTTGAAGCTACATATATGGATACTCAGCAGAGACTGTTTTTAGAAGAATGCTGGAATGCATTAGAAGATGCAGGATATGTTGGAGAAAGTATTCAAGGACGTACTTGTGGAGTTTTTGCTGGCTATCATGGAGGCGATTATCCAAAATTATTCGGAAATAACCCACCTCCACAGTCCATGTGGGGTAATGCAGGATCTATGGTATCTTCTAGAATTGCTTATTATCTTGACTTACAAGGTCCAGCTATTACTGTTGATACAGCTTGTTCAAGTTCATTAGTTGCAATTCATCTTGCCTGTCAGAACCTAAGAATGGGCGAGACAGAAATGGCATTAGCTGGAGGAGTTTTTGTACAAAGTACTCCAGATTATTATCTAAACGGTAATCGTGCAGGAATGTTATCCATCAAAGGAAGATGTCATACTTTTGATGAAAGTGCTGATGGATTTATCTGGGGTGAAGGTGCGGGTGCGCTAGTTCTCAAACGATTGGAAGATGCTGTTAATGATGGTGACCATATTTATGGTGTCATTAAAGGTTCAGGTATTAATCAGGATGGAAAAACCAACGGTATTACTGCACCTAGCTCCAAATCTCAGGAGAGATTGGAACGATATGTATATGATACTTTCAATATTAATCCAGAAGATATTCAGATGATAGAAGCTCATGGAACAGGCACCATATTAGGTGATCCTATAGAATATGAAGCATTGACCAATGCATTCAGAAATTATACTGATAAAACTAAGTATTGTTCTATAGGTTCAATCAAAACTAATATGGGTCATGCATCAGCAGCATCAGGTGTCGCAGGATTGATTAAGATACTTATGTCATTAAAATATAAGCAGATACCACCATCACTTCATTATAAACAAGGAAATTCCAAGATTAATTTTGATGATAGTCCTTTCTTTGTAAATAGAGAATTGAGTGATTGGAAGGTTGATGAGGATTCAAAGTGCTGTGCTGCTATAAGTGCCTTTGGTTTTAGTGGTACCAACGCACATGTAGTCATTGAAGAAGCACCTGAAAAAACTAAAAGACATAATGATAATCCAGGTTATTTGATTGTGCTGTCTGCTCGTACATTCCAGCAATTACAAGAGCAGGTAAAACAACTAATTATACACTGTGAACAAACTCAAAAATTAGATTTGGGAAACATTAGTTATACATTGTTAATGGGTAGAAAACATTTCAATTATCGATTAGCTTATGTTGCACGCAACAAAACAGAATTAATTAATCAATTAGGCAAATGGTTAGAAAAAGGTCAAGGATTACAAATATTTGTAGGACAAAAAGAAAAATCTATCTTACAGCCTTTATTAAAACAATATGGCAATGAATGTGTTGAATCTTGTAAGGACAGCAATGCTAATGAATATCTTGAAAAATTATCTGTTCTAGCCAATATGTTTATTCAAGGATATAAATTAGATTTTGGTAAACTGTTTGATAATCAATATCAACGAATAAGTTTACCAACATACCCATTCAACAAAGAAAAATATTGGGTACCAGAGAAAGATAACTGTGAAGTTCAACCAATAAAAGAAATCAATCAAGATAGGAAAACAAAACTGCATCCACTATTACATGAAAATACCTCCGATTTCTGGGAGCAAAGGTTCAGTTCAACATTCACAGGGCAAGAATTCTTCCTGGACCATCATAGGGTGGGAAGTAATAAGATCCTTCCTGGTGTGGCTTATCTTGAAATGGTAAGAGCAGCTGTAAGTCAGGCAGCAAATGTAACAGATGAGTTGATAAAAATCAAAAATGTGGTCTGGATACAACCTGTCATAGTTGATGATGACCCTGTAAACATAAATATACGGTTATATCCAAAAGATGATGGAGAAATATCTTATGAGATTTATAGTAAAACATCAGATGATATTAAAGGTGATGAAGAATTAGAACTGATTCATTCACAAGGAACAGTTGTTATAAGCAATGACAAAGAAACTAGAAACATTAATATAAATAGGTTACAAGAAACATGTGACAAGGATATCCTATCATCTGATCATTGCTACGAAATATTCAGCTCGGTAGGCATGAATTACAAAGCAGGACACAAGGGAATCCATAAGGTCTATGTAGGTAATAATGAGGTGCTCGCTAAGCTAGTATTACCATCAGTAATACAAAACACATGTGACCAGTATATACTTCATCCTTGCATGATGGACTCAGCCCTCCAGGCATCAATCGGTCTGATGATAGAAGACAATGAGAAAAAACTTACGCTACCATTTACACTGGAAGAAGTGATGATTCATAACTCATGCACCAAATATATGTGGGCATATCTTCGTAACAGTGAAAAGAGCAACCTAGAGGATTCAGTGAAAAAAATAGATATAGACTTATGTGATGAAAACGGTAAGGTCTGTGTAAGTATGAAAGGCTATACCTACAGAACAATAAAAGAAGAAAAAGGAAATATAATAGAAACAGAAAATAAAGTTGAAACATTGATGTTTCAGCCAATCTGGGAGGAAGCAGAATGTGGCAGTCAAGAAGAAATAGTCTCCTATGACAATCATATTGTAATGCTCTGCGGATTTGACGAAATATCAACAAACAGCGTGGAAAACAAGATAGAAGGAGTAAAATGCATAAATCTTGAATTACAAGAATCAATAGAAGAAATAGAAGGAATAGAAGGAAGTAAAGCAAGTCAAGGAACGCATATAGAAAATATACCTATACAAGAATCATATACAAAGTGTATGCTTAGTGCATTTAATATCATTAAAAGAACAATAAGCAATCAGACAAAAGAGCATCAAGACAATAAGAAACAAAATAATAAACAAAATACACTCATTCAGATTATAACCAAGAATAATAGACAAAAGCAATTGTTTGCAGGTCTATCAGGATTATTGAAAACAGCAGAAATAGAAAGTACAAGACTCACAGGACAGATGATTCAAATAGAAACAGATGATGAAGAAGACATAATAAACATAATAAAAGAAAACAGCAAGTATCCTGAAAATAAGCAGATATCATACCAAAATGGAAAACGTTACGTAAAAAGATGGGAAGAACTATCAGAAGTAGAATATAGCCAGGATACATACTTGAAACAAGACGGAGTATACCTGATAACAGGAGGAGCAGGAGGACTAGGACTACTATTTGCAGAAGACATCATAAAAAAAGCAAAAGGAAGCAAGATAATACTTGCAGGAAGATCACCGTTAAACAATGAAAAAAAAGCTAGATTAGAAAAAACAAGAAAAACAATCAAAACAAGCAATATACAATATAAACAAGTAGATGTAACAGACAAAGATATGATTGACAAGCTCATAAAAGAAATCAAGGAAGAGTATGGTAGGCTTGATGGTATCATCCATAGTGCAGGAATAATCAAAGACAACTATATCATTAAGAAGACAGAAGAAGAAATAAAACAAGTAATGCAGCCAAAAGTAACAGGATTAATAAATCTTGATTTACTAACAAAAGACATACCTCTTGACTTCTTTATCCTATTCTCATCAATATCAGGAGTACTCGGAAACCTAGGACAAGCAGATTACGCAGCAGCCAATGCCTACATGGATGCATACGCAGCATATAGAAACCAACTAGTAGAAGAAGGATACAGAAAAGGACATACCCTAGCTATCAATTGGCCTATGTGGAAAAATGGAGGCATGAAGATTGATGAAGAAACAGAAAAGATGATGGAAAAGAACATGGGAATGACAGCTATGGAAAACAGAACAGGCATAGAAGCATTCTACAAAGGATTAGCATTAGATAAAGACCAAGTAATGGTGATTGAAGGAAATAGTGAAAAAATAAGACAGAAGATAAATACACAAATGAAAATACCTATACCTACAACAAAAATAATGAATGAAGAACCTAATAGAATATTAGATATTAAAGATAGTAGAAAAACTTCAAATACAAATGATGGTTCCATTGAACTGGATTCTATAACTAATAAAATCCAGACAATACTAAAACAGATGGTATCTAATTTACTGCAAGTAAAAGTAGAAGACATAGATACAGACACAAAACTCAATGAATATGGATTTGATTCAATAACCTTTACTAAGTTTGCAAACAATCTTAATCAAAAGTACAACTTAGAATTAACCCCTACCATATTTTTTGAATACTCTACCATATATGATTTTACACAATACATGATGAAAGATTATAGGAGCATACTGATAGAACAATTAGGAGAAGCTGCAACTACGACAGAAAAAACAAAACAAGAAGGACTAGAAAAATTAAAAGAAAAACCACAAGAAAAACAGCTTACATCACAAGAATTAGCAAGTCAGTTAGATATAAAGGGTATAAAATCAATGAATCACAATAATAAAAAGCGTTTTATTAATAGAAAAACTGAACAGGTATCCCTAGTTGCACAAAAGTCAGAAATCAAGCAAGAAATAACAAAAGAAGAAAAAGATACAATAGTAATTGTAGGAATAAGCGGTATCTTCCCAATGGCAAATAACGTAGAAGAATTCTGGAATAACCTTGAAAGGGAAAAAGACTGTATTACAGAAATACCAAAAGAACGCTGGGACTGGAAAGCTTATTATGGAGACCCTAAGAAAGAAAAGAATAAGACCAATATAAAATGGGGTGGATTCATAGATGGTATAGATGAATTCGATCCAATGTTCTTCTCCATATCACCAAAAGAAGCAATGCTCATGGACCCACAACAAAGACTATTGATGATGTATGTCTGGAAAGTAATAGAAGATGCAGGATACTCTGCTATGAAACTATCAGGAACAAAAACAGGTATATTCGTAGGAACAGGCTCAACAGGATACAACCAGTTAATATCAAAAGCAGATGTGCCAATAGAAGGTTACACATCAACAGGAACAGTACCATCAATAGGACCTAACCGAATGAGTTACTACCTTGATATACATGGACCAAGTGAGCCAATAGAAACAGCATGTTCAAGCTCATTAGTTGCAATACATAGAGCTGTTATTGCAATACAAAATGGCAGCTGTGACATGGGAATAGCAGGAGGAGTAAATACAATTCTAACTCCTGATGCACATATAGGGTTCAGCAAAGCAGGAATGCTAAGTGAAGATGGAAGATGCAAGACCTTCTCAGACAAAGCAAATGGTTATGCAAGAGGAGAAGGAGCAGGTATGATAATGCTGAAAAGGCTAAAAGATGCAGAAGAAGCAGGAGACCATATCTATGGAATAATAAAAGGAACAGCAGAAAATCATGGAGGACGAGCAAACTCTTTAACTGCACCAAATCCAAAAGCCCAAGCAGAACTAATAAAAACAGCTTATGAAAAAGCAGGAATAAACCCTAGAACAGTCACATACATAGAGGCACATGGAACAGGAACAGAACTAGGAGACCCGATAGAAATAAATGGATTAAAAGCAGCATTTGAAGAAATGTATGAAGCGTCAAAAAATAATCAGATAGAAGATAGCAGATGTGGAATAGGGTCAGTAAAAACCAACATAGGACACTTGGAACTTGCAGCAGGAATAGCAGGAGTGATAAAAGTATTACTACAAATTAAACATAAGACATTAGTAAAAAGCTTACACTGTGAAACTATTAATCCATACATAAAACTTGAAGGAAGTCCATTCTATATAGTAAACAAAGCAGAGGAATGGAAAACACTAAAAGATGAAAAAGGTGTGGAAATACCAAGACGAGCAGGAATCAGTTCATTTGGATTCGGCGGAGTAAATGCCCATGTGCTAATAGAAGAATACAAGCCAAAACAAAAAGAAAAGATACAAAAAAACATTGAAATACAAGAAATGATAATACTATCAGCCAAAACAAAAGAACAACTAAAAGAAAGGGCAAAACAGCTACTCCATACAATAAAGACAGAACAAATGACAGATAATGACCTACAAAAGATAGCCTATACCCTTCAAGTAGGAAGAGAACCAATGGAGGAAAGACTAGGAGTCATAGTCAAAACATTGGATGAATTAAAAGAGAGACTAAATGATTATATAGAAGGAAAAGAATCAGTACCTGAACTTTTTACAGGAGAAAGTAAACGAAACAAGGAAACATTAGCCATACTGGCAAAAGACGAAGAAATTCAGGAAGCCATAGAGAAATGGATTAAAAAGAAGAAATATACAAAACTATTAGACCTATGGACAAAAGGATTATATGTGGATTGGGATGCACTGTATAGAGATGATAGACCTGAAAAAATAAGTTTACCTACTTATCCTTTTGCAAAAAAATCTTGTTGGGTTCCTAGAAACATCGTTGAATATAACATTGAATCTACTATTGAATCCACTATTGAGCCTACCATTGAATTAAACAACGCAAATGACAACAAAGAGATCTCAATATCAAATGCTACAAAAGAAAAACCTAGAAGTATTTCTTTAGTTCCATTAAATGATAAACCAAAAATAAATAATATGAATGTAATATGCCAATGTGATGATAAGGAGCTATCAAAAGAAAAATTATCCATTGATAAGATATTACAAGATTTTAGTTATGGGTCATTAGATATTGAACAGGCAGATAAATTACTACATAAAATGGATATAGACAAAAAAACAGAAATCGATACACATATTGAAAACGAAGTAGATGAGAATATCAAAGACAATACATTGCAAGAGTCAATAATCAAAAGTCTAACACAAATATTATATATCGACGAGAATGACATTGATATTGATGATAGATTCATTGATATGGGTATGGATTCTATTACTGGTGTGGAATGGATACAGACAATCAATAAACAATATGGACTTTCCATAAAGATTACTAAAATCTATGATTATCCAAGCGTAAGAGAATTTGCCAAATATATTAAAAAAGTAATTAATGATTAATTCAATAAAAAGCAACTTAATAAAATAAAAAATATAGATATGGAGTGATATAAATGAACAAAGAACAAATATTAGAAATTATTTCAAGAAACATAGGAGAGGTTTTACCAGATTTGGAAGGGTATCAAGCAAAGCCTAGTGACAAGTTAGTAGATTTAGGTGCTAATTCTGTAGACCGTGCCGAAATAGTTATGATGACAATGGAAGAACTATCATTGAATATACCACGTGTAGAACTTTTTGGAGTGAGTAATATTGGAGAATTGGCTGAGGTAATCTATGAAAAATTACAATAATATCATAATTTCAGGTATTGGAATAACATCATCAATCGGGCAAGGGAAAAAGGCTTTTACTCAAGCATTGATGGAAGGAAGACATAGATTTGACATCATGAAAAGACCTGGAAGACAAAATGGAACATCTTTTATAGGTGCAGAGATAGATGAAATAACTTATCCAGATTCAATCTCAAAGAAAGTATTAAGAACAGCTTCTTTTTCAGCAAAAACAGCAATGGTTACTCTTGATGAAGCTTGGAAAGAGGCTAAGCTTGATGATTGTGACTCTTCTCGGATTGGATTAGTGGTAGGAGGCTCTAATATTCAACAGAGGGAACAACTGTTGATTCATGAGAAATACAAAAATCGTTTTGGGTTTATATCACCAACATATGGTTTATCATTCATGGACAGTGATATTTGCGGGTTGTGTACAGAACACTTTGGAATAAAAGGGATGAGCTATACCTTAGGAGGAGCTTCAGCTAGTGGACAAGCCGCCATTATTCAAGGATTACAAAGTATATTATCTGGTCAGATAGATGTTTGTATAGTTATAGGAGCTTTAATGGATCTTTCATATTGGGAGTGTCAAGCTTTCAGGTCATTAGGAGCTATGGGTTCAGATGCATATGCTGATGAACCTGAAAAAGCTTGTCGTCCTTTTGATGAAAATCATGATGGTTTTATATATGGAGAAGCTTGCGGAGCTGTAGTAATAGAAAGAGTAGATACAGCATCCAAAAGAAAAGTAGAACCCTATGCCCAATTATTAGGCTGGTCCACGGTATTAGATGGTAATAGAAATCCAAACCCATCTTATGAAGGAGAACTAAGTACTATAAAAAAAACTATGGAGAAAGCAAATCTGGAACCACATGAAGTTGATTATGTGAATCCACATGGGAGTGGTTCAAAAATAGGAGACGAGACAGAGCTGAAGGCAATATGTGACAGCGGACTCTCTCATGCTTATCTAAATGCAACTAAATCTATAACGGGACATGGTTTAAGTTCTGCTGGAACAATAGAACTTATAGCTACAATGTTGCAAATGAAAGAAGGTAAACTTCATCCAACCATCAATCTGGATAACCCTATCAATACATCATTGAACTGGGTGAAGTCAAAACCTGTTTCATATGAAGCCAAAACTGCAATAAATATAAGTATAGGTTTTGGAGGCATCAATACTGCAATATGTTTAAGAAAGATATAAAAATATTAGGAGGTAATATATATGACTACAGTAGGAATTGAAGCAATCAATGTGTTTGGAGGAAGCGCTTATATTGACGTAATGGAGTTAGCAAATCATCGCCAGCTGGATACAGCTAGGTTTGATAATCTATTGATGAAGGAAAAAAGTGTGGCTCTTCCATATGAAGATCCTGTATCTTATGGGGTAAATGCAGCAAAACCTATAATAGACTCTCTATCAGAAGATGAAAAAGACCGTATAGAATTGCTGATTACTTGTTCAGAATCAGGTATAGACTTTGGGAAGTCAATGAGTACATACATACATGAGTATCTAGGATTAAATCGTAACTGCCGATTATTTGAATTAAAGAATGCATGCTATTCTGGAACAGCTGGATTCCAGATGGCTGTTAATTTCATATTATCACAAGCCTCTCCTGGAGCAAAAGCTCTTGTAATAGCCACAGATCTAGCTAGATTCATAGCAGTGGACCCAGGGGAAGCATTAACAGCAGATTGGTCATTTGCTGAACCTAGTACAGGGGCAGGAGCTGTTGCTATATTAGTAAGTGAGACACCTAATGTATTTCAGATTGATGTAGGAGCTAATGGATATTATGGTTATGAGGTAATGGATACTTGTCGTCCAGTTCCAGATGGAGAGGCTGGAGATTCAGATTTATCTTTATTATCTTATTTGGATTGCTGTGAACAATCCTTCAATGAATATAGAAAACGTGTAGATGGAGTAGATTATAGAGATACATTCCAATATTTAGCTTTTCATACTCCTTTTGGAGGAATGGTAAAAGGCGCACACCGTACCATGATGAGAAAAATGTGTAAAGCCAAACCTGCAGATATTGAAAAAGACTTTGAATATCGAGTATTGCCTGGTATGGTTTTTTGTCAGCGTGTAGGTAATATAATGGGAGGAACAGTATATATGGCACTTGCAAGTACCATTGATAATGGAGAATTCCACTCACCAAAGAGAGTTGGTGTTTTTTCATATGGTTCAGGTTGCTGTTCTGAATTCTATAGTGGAGTAGTAATGCCTCAAGGTCAACAACTGCAAAAACGTTTTAATATAGGTGAACATTTGGACAGACGTTATAAATTGTCCATGGATGAATATGATTTGTTGCTAAAAGGTAATGATGCGGTAAAATTCGGAACAAGAAATGTAAAAATGGATTCGGATAATATATCAAAAATTATGAACAGGTGTCAAGGAGAAAAGAGATTATTTCTAAATGAAATAAAAGAATTTCATAGAGAATACAGGTGGGTATAATGAATTACAAAACAATAAAAGTAGAAGTTAAAGGTAATAGTTGTTTTATACAATTTAATAGACCTGAGTCTAATAATACAATAAGTAAACTTCTCATAGATGAATGCAATGAAGTGCTTAATATGTGTGAAGAGTCCATTACTATAGTAGTTTTTAAAGGATTACCAGAGGTTTTTTGTTTTGGTGCAGATTTTAAGGAAGTTCATAATAAAATGGCAGATGGACAGGAGCAAGAGAGCTATTCAGAGCCGTTATATGATCTATGGCTTAAGATAGCAACAGGTCCCTATATAACAATTGCATTAGTTTGTGGTAAAGCAAATGCGGGAGGGGTAGGTTTTGTAGCAGCTTGTGATATTGTTCTTGCAAATGATACAGCTGTTTTTAGTTTATCAGAATTGCTATTTGGACTTTTCCCAGCTTGTGTTCTACCTTTTTTAATCAGAAGAATAGGATATTCAAAAGCTCACTACATGACTTTGATGACAAAACCTGTTTCCGTAGAGCAAGCTTACAAATGGGGTTTAGTAGACTCTTATGGTACTAATGGGGATGCCCAGTTAGGTAAACATATGCTGCGACTTAGATATCTATCCAAAAAAGGTGTAAAAAGATATAAAAGTTATATGAGTCATTTATCTGATTTTTTAATTACATCAAAAGATACAGCACTTACTGCGAATCTAGAGATATTCTCTGATACAGATAATTTAAAGGGAATCTATAGGTTCGTTGATACAGGACAATTCCCTTGGGAGAATTGATGAAAAGGTTAATGGAAGGAGGCAGATATAATGGAATCAAAGGATATATTGAATGCATTACAAACAGGTAAAATAAGTCTAGATGATGCAAAATCAGAATTAAAGAATCTATTAGAAACAAAAAAAGAACCAAATATAATCTCAACTGAAGAAAATATCAATACAAAAGAGCTTAATGTTGATATAGAAGACGATTGTACGAATGAGCAATCAATAATAGATTTGAATGAAATCTCTCCCGGTATTGTTCAATTGACAATGAAAGATTACCAGCATAAGAATACGTTCTCCAAAGAGCTGTCACTAGGGCTTATTGAAGCATTCAAAGAAATTGAAGAAAATCTTGATTATAAAGTTGTTATAATTACTGGTTATGAAAATTATTTTGCATCTGGAGGAACTCAAGATGCTTTATTAGATATATATAATGGTAAGGTAAAATATACGGATAATAATCTATACAAAATTGCATTAGACTGTAAAATTCCAGTTATCGCTGCTATGCAGGGACATGGAATCGGAGCTGGCTGGTGTTTAGGGATGTCTTGTGATTTTATTGTAATGAGCAGGGAAAGCTATTATTCTACTAATTTTATGAAATTCGGCTTTACACCTGGATTTGGTGCTACCCTATTTTTCCCAGAGAAAGTGGGAGTAAGTTTAGCTCAGGAAATACTATTTATGGGTAAAAGATATCAAGGCGCAGAACTTGAAAGAAGAGGAGTTCCGTTTCCGATTTTACCCTCTAAAGAAGTATTACCATATGCCATAGAAATGGCTAAAACCTTAGCTGAGTCACCTAGGGAGTCATTAGTACTTCTAAAATCAAATATGGTTGAACCACTTAAAAATAAACTTTCTGATGCTATAGAAAAAGAGATTAATATGCAGGATAGAACTTTTGTTAATCAGCCTGAAGTAAAAAAGAAAATAGATTCGGTTTTTGTGGAAATGAGTGATGCAGGTAATAAAGAACATAAAAAAACAGAAAAACAATATAAAACTGATATCATGAAAAATAAAAAGGTCAATAATGCATCAAGTTCAATTAATAATGGAAATAAAAACAATGATATCGCAGTCATTGGTATTTCGGGAAGATTTCCAAAAGCTTTGGACATTAATATATTTTGGGATAATATTAAAAATGGGAAAGATTGTATTTCTAGGATTCCATCTTCTCGCTGGAATGATGAAGCTAGAGAATTAGATGAGGATACATCCACCGATTTTTATTGTAAATATATGGGCGTTCTAGAGGATATTGATAAATTTGATCCTTTGTTTTTCAATATCTCACCAGTGGAAGCAGAGCTAATGGATCCTCAACAACGCTTGTTTTTAGAACAATGTTACAGCTGTATTGAAGATGCGGCGTTAAACCCTTCTTCCTTATGGGGAAGCAAATGTGGAGTTTTTGTAGGTTGTGGAGGCAGTGACTATGAGAAGGTGTTGAATGGCCAAGGATTAATGGGAACAGCGGCTTCCATCTTGAGTGCTAGGATTTCTTATTTATTGAACTTAAGAGGTCCTTCATTAGCTATTGATACTGCTTGCTCATCTTCTCTTGTGGCTATAACACAGGCTTGTGATAGTCTTATATTACATAATAGTGATTTGGCACTGGCAGGAGGAGTTTGTGTATTATCAGGACCATCAATGCATATTATGACTACAAAAGCAGGTATGTTGTCTCAAGATGGTAAGTGTTTCACCTTTGATGATAAAGCAAACGGTTTTGTTCCAGGTGAAGGAGTTGGCGTAGTTCTATTAAAAAGATTATCTGACGCAATCATAGATGAAGATATGATTTATGGTGTTATCAAGGGGTGGGGTACTAATCAAGATGGAAAGACAAACGGTATAACAGCTCCAAGTGTCAACTCACAAATTGATTTGGAGAAAGAAGTATATCAACGTTTTAACATTGAACCTGAAACAATATCCTTAGTGGAAGCTCATGGAACAGCAACAAAGATCGGTGATCCTATAGAAGTGGAAGCATTGACAGAATCCTTTAGAGCATTTACCAAAAAGAACAATTATTGTGCACTTGGTTCAGTAAAAAGCAATATAGGACACCTATTAGCTGCGGCTGGTGTCTCAAGTCTAATTAAAGTTTTACTTGCAATGAAACATAAAATGCTACCACCTACAATTAATTATAAATTACTAAACGAACATATTACAATAGATGACAGTCCTTTCTATATAAATGATACACTGAAAGAATGGAAAACTACGAAAGGTATGCCAAGAAGGGCTTGTGTAAGTTCATTTGGTTTCAGCGGAACCAACGCACATTTAGTCATTGAAGAGTATAAGCCAGAGGGTGGAACAATATCAATAGATACAGATAACAGTGAGCCTATTCTATTTGTTTTATCTGCTAAGACTAAGGAGCAATTGAAAGTATATGCAGAACATATCAAGGAATACATTGATACTCATGAAGAGACTTCAATAATGGATTTAGCATATACTTTGCAAGTGGGTAGAGAACCTATGGATTATCGAGTTGCTTTTGAAGCAGATTCAAGAGAAAATCTTCTTATGATTCTTGAAGAATTCTATACAGATAATAAATCAGATAAAGTATTTTTGTCACATGTAGAAAGAACAAAAGATAAAACAAAGGATAAAGATATAGAAGATAAACTTAAAAAATACTACCAAAACAGACAATTAAAGCAATTAGCATCTCTATGGGTAAAAGGTTTAGATATAGATTGGACTAAATTATATAGTAAAATACCTCAACGAATAAGTTTACCTACATATCCATTTGCAAGAGAATCCTATTGGATAACTAAACAAGATATGAAAGAGGATTCTAATATAACACTATGGGATAAGGTAATTCCTATACATCCGTTAATTCATAAAAATACCTCTAATTTGTATGAAATCAGATTTAGTTCAGTTTTTACTGGAGAGGAATTTTTCCTATCTGATCATAGAGTTAAGGGAGAAAAAGTTTTACCTGGAGTTGCATATTTGGAAATGGCTCGTCAAGCTGTTGAAATGGCGACAGAAATAAATACACGCAAGTATTTAAGTATTAAGCTAAAAGACATATATTGGATAGATCCTATTGTGATTAAGGAAGAGCCAAGAGAGGTATTTATTAATCTAGAACCTAAAAACCAGCATGAGATTGAATATAAGATATATACTGAAGATGAAAATATAGAGGATAGAATAGTCCACAGTCAAGGAACAGCAGTACTTGATAAGCTTTCTATGCCTTATTTGGATATTGAAAAGACTAAACAAATATGTAATGACAAGATAATAAAACAAAATGAGTGTTATGAAACCTTCAAGACCATTGGTGTGGATTATGGTATAGGATTTAAAGCTGTTGAGAAAATATTTTGTGGTGAGCAACAGGTATTAGCCAAACTATCATTACCTGCCTCCCTGCAAAAAACTATAGATGATTTTATTCTCCATCCTAGTATGATGGATTCAGCTTTACATGCATTGATTGGTTTGAGTATTAATTCCAATTTAATAAAGGATAGTGGTACAGGAATTAACCCATACTTGCCTTTTGCATTACAGCAGCTTGAGATATTTGGAAGGTGCAAGACTTCTATGTGGTCCTTGGTTCGTTATAGTGATTATGATAATTCTAATGACTCTGTTCAGAAGTTGGATATAGATTTATGTGATGATGAAGGAAATATCTGTGTATGCATAAAGGGCTTTACCACTAGAGAATTAACAGGTGAAGTAAAAAATGAGAACACAACTTCTCTCGATGATAATAAAAACAATAAAAGACCTGTTGGAGATATTATGCTTGTACCAGTATGGGATAAAGTTCTAGTAGAAGATAATCACATACAAGAAGTGAAGAATACTTTAATAATTGGTAAAGATACCAAACACTTCAACTTAGATGATGGCAACGAGGCAATCCAATTAGAAATTAATCAAGAGGATACTATTGATATAATTATAGATAAACTCAGCATAAATAATCATATAGACCATATTATATGGGTTGCTGATAATAATCCAGTTACATGTTTGGCATCAGATACATTGATAGAAGAACAAAATCAAGGAGTTATCCTTTTATTTAGATTCATAAAGGCTGTACTTAAGCTTGGATATGGTAATAAAGAATTACAATGGAGTATTATAACTTTTGATACTCAATATGTACATAGCAAAGAATCTATTAATCCTACACATGCAAGTATTCATGGATTAGTAGGTTCCATGGTGAAGGAGTACAGCAATTGGAAGATCAGACTTATAGACCTGGAGGGAAACAGTAATTGGTCAATAAGTGATATAAAGAATCTGCCAATTGAAGGCAAGGGACATCCATGGGTTCTTAGAAATGGTCAATGGTATAGACATCAGCTATTGCCATTAAACTGTCAAGCATCTAATGATACCATATATGAACAAGATGGAGTATATGTGGTGATTGGCGGTGCTGGTTATATTGGAGAGGTATGGAGTGAATATGTAATACGTAATTATAATGCCCATGTTATTTGGATTGGACGTAGAAAGATTAATGATAGCATTCAAGCTAAAATTGACAGAATTGCTGCTATTGGTAAGGCACCACAATATATTAGTGCTGATGCTGCCAGTTTAGAAGATATGAAGCAGGCATATAATAAAATAAAAGAAAGTCATTCACAGATAGATGGTGTAATTCATTCTGCTATCGTATTCAACGAAGAAAATATCAAGGATATGACAGAAGAGGGATTCAGGAATGGTCTAAGTGCTAAAATTGATGTAAGCATTCGTATAGCTCAGATATTCAATAAGGACAAATTGGATTTTGTATTATTTTTCTCCTCATTAATCTCATATATCAAAAATCCAAAACAAAGTCATTATGCTGCAGGTTGTACTTTTGAAGATGCATTTGCACATCAATTATCCAAGATATGGTCTTCTCCAGCTAAAGTAATCAATTGGGGATATTGGGGTGAACATGAAATGGATAATAGGTTCCTTCAACACATTCATAAAATAGGCTTGGATCTAATTGATTCTCAAGAGGGGATGAAAGCATTAGATATATTGCTTACTGGACCAATCAACCAGATAGGTATGATAAAAACAAATAAACCTATTGCAGTGGAAGGTATGAATACAGAAGAAGTGATTGATATATATAATAATAATTTCTCAGTGGATATGAATGCATTACAAAAAGATATCAAAGAAATTGAATTATGTATCAAACCAGATAATTATATCACCTGCGAAGAATTGAACCATAGAATTTGTAGAATACTACTAGGTCAATTACAATCTGTGGGATTATTTGAACATGATAGATTAGATAAAAATAAAGTCAACCGATTATGTATTAATAAATATAGCAGATGGCTTGAACAAAGTATGGAATTTCTACAGTCAGCTAACTTCATAAAAGATAGTGGAGAATATTATGAAGTCATTAATTCTGGCATGGCAGATATGGATAATATGTGGAATGAATGGGAAAAAGTAAAAATTCCATGGTTACAAGATAGAAGTATGAAAGCATGGATAACTTTACTTGAAACCACACTTAAAAAACTGCCAGAGATTATAACTGGAAAAGTACCTGCAACAGATATTATGTTCCCTGATTCATCCATGGAATTAGTAGAAAATATCTATAAAAATAATCAAGTAGCAGATTATTTCAATGAAGTACTCGCTGATGCAGTTGTTGAATACATAAAACAATATAATAAAAAATCATCAGATATAAGGATACTTGAGATTGGAGCAGGAACTGGAGGAACTAGTTCAATGGTCTTCAATAAAGTAAGATCATACAAAGAATATATCAAGGAATATTGCTATACGGATATCTCAAAATCCTTCCTATTATATGCTGAAAAAGAATATGGACCAGATAATCCATATATTACTTATAAGATATATGATTTGGAGAAATCTCCTGAACAGCAAAATATTGATCTTAACCATTACGATATAGTAATTGCAGCCAATGTATTACATGCAACCAAGGATATTGCTAAATCTCTTCGCAATATTAAAAAAATTCTAAGGAAAGATGGTTTATTGATACTTAATGAAATGGTAGGCAACAGTTTAACTGCACATCTTACATTTGGATTATTAGAGGGCTGGTGGCTCAATGAAGATACTGAAATAAGAATAAAAGGTTGTCCAGGACTGTACTCGGAAAATTGGCAGGATGTATTAGAAAAAGAAGGTTATGAATCAGTATTTTTCCCAGCAAAAAATAAAGTGGAGTTCGGTCAACAAATTATTGTTTCAAAGAGTAATGGTGTAGTTCGAAAAAAAGTATCAATAGATAGATGTATTGAATCAAAGAATACAGTTACTATAGAGTTACCTAAGAAAAATACGAATGACAGGTTAAATACAGACAATAATAATGATGAAAAATTAAGAGAAAAAAGCACAGAGTACATAAAACAGCTTATAGGAAAAACCCTGAAAATAGATATAAACAAACTAGATACCAATGATCAATTTGAAAAATATGGAATTGATTCCATTCTGGTTATTGAACTAACCAACTCGTTACGAAAAGTATTTGACAATATCAGCAGTACCATATTTTTTGAATATACAACCATAGATGCTATGGTAGAACATCTTATAATTACACAAAAAAATTCTCTTATAAAGCTAGTAGGTTTAGATAAAATTGAAAATAATAATAATCAAAAACAACATGAACAGAGCATTAATAATGATTCACTTAGAAAACCAAGAACATTCATTAAAACAAATGAATCAGTATCAACTAAAGAAAAAAATGGTTCAGAATATGAAGTTGAAGATATTGCAGTTATAGGAATTTCTGGTCGTTATCCAAAAGCATGTAATCTTAATGAGTTTTGGAATAACCTAAAAAAGGGTGAAAACTGTATTAGTGAGATTCCTAGTAATCGTTGGGACTGGAAAGATTATTATGATGAGAAAAAAGGCAAAAAGGGAATCATGTATACAAGATGGGCTGGATTTATGGAAGACATAGATAAATTCGATCCTCTATTTTTCAATATTTCTCCACGAGAAGCTGAAAGAATGGACCCTCAAGAACGTTTGTTTTTGGAAATAGCTTATGAGAGTATTGAAGATGCTGGATATACACCAGAAAACATTAGTACCAGCAGAAAAGTAGGTGTATTCGCAGGTGTCATGAACGGTTATTATCCTGGTGGACATTCCTTTTCTTCAATTGCTAACCGTGTTTCTTATATTTTTAATTTCCAAGGTCCTAGTATGGCATTAGATACTGCTTGTTCCTCTTCTTTAACAGCATTGCATCTAGCGTTGGAGAGTTTATACAGTGGCAGTATTGAATGTGCCATTACCGGAGGAGTTAACTTGATTATGCATCCAAATCATCTAATAAGACGCTCTGAAATGACTATGCTCTCAGAAGGTAACGAATGTAAAGTATTTGGTGTAGGTGCAGATGGCTTTGTAGATGGTGAAGGTGTAGGCGCTGTAATTCTAAAACCATTAAAGAAAGCAAAAAAAGATGGTGACCATATTTATGGAATTATAAAAGGAAGTATGATTAATACTGCTGGAAAGACCAATGGGTATACGGTTCCTAATCCATCTGTTCAATCACAATTAATTACTGAGGCATTGAAGAGAGCTAAGGTCAACGCAAGAGAAATAAGCTATTTGGAAGCTCATGGAACAGGAACCATATTAGGAGACCCTATTGAAGTTAAGGGAGCAACTAGTGCTTTTGAAAAAGATACCAAGGAGAGACAATTCTGTTCTATAGGTTCTGTTAAATCCAACATAGGTCATTGCGAAAGTGCTGCCGGTGTTGCTGGATTAACTAAGCTATTATTACAGTTGAAATATAAGCAATTAGTACCTTCAATACATTCAAAAGAATTAAACCCTAATATTGATTTTGACAATTCACCATTCTATGTTCAACAAGAACTTCAAGAATGGAAACGACCAATAATCAATATAGATGGAGTAGAGAAAGAATGTGCCAGAATAGCTGGTTTATCAGCTTTTGGAGCAGGAGGATCAAATGCACATATTGTATTAGAGGAATATATACCTAACAATGAGTCAGAAATATCTTATTCAATAATGAACCCAGTGATCATTCTATTATCTGCTAAGAATGAAGAAGGACTTTGTGGCAGAGTCAAGAGGTTATTAACAGCTGTTGAACAATCCAATTATACTGATAAGGATTTAATGAAGATATCATATACGTTGCAGACAGGACGTCAGGCAATGGACCAACGATTAGGTTTAATGGTTACATCAATACAGGAATTAAAAGAAAAATTAATGATGTTCCTAGATGATGAAGAATACATAGATGGTTTATATAGAGGACGAGCTAAATCAGATACAGAAATATTATCTGTTTTTGGTGATGAAGATATTCAAACTACTATTGATGCATGGATTAAAAAAGATAAATACCAGCAGCTAGTAAAATTATGGGTTAAAGGTCTGGATATTGATTGGAATAGACTATATGACGAAAATAAACCAAGTAGAATAAGTCTGCCTACATATCCATTCGCTAAAGAATCCTATTGGGTAAAAGAAACAAATTGTATTCCTATTAAGAATGATACTCATGAAAATTTATACAATACCAAAACAGAAGTTAAAGAATATCAAGAGGATTACCAACTGATGACCTTTGAAGAAGTTTGGAAGGAAGAGCCTATCAATCAATCTGAATCCAAAAATATTGATAAGGTAATTTGTTTTGTTTCAGGAGAGGAATACAAGAAAAATATTGTTGATACATTACATGAAAAAGATAATTCATCTAAAGTTATATTTATCTCCAAAGGAGACCAATATAGTAAAGTATCCTCAGATAATTATAGGATATCAGCTAACGACAATAATGATTATATAGAAGCCTTCAATGATATAAAAGATAATTATGGTGTGATTGATACTATATTGTATTTATGGGCACTTGAAGATTCAAGTTGTATTACTGACTATTCTCCAATAGTTTATATATTACAAGGAATCAATTATGTAGGATTAAGGATATCCAAGATACTATTAGCAGGTGAGTTCACAAACGAATTAGATAGATGTTACCTGGAATCTTGGGTCAGTTTTGAACGTTCCATGGGTCTTATCATGCCTGATACTAGAATATCTGCTATTATTAAAAAAACAGAAATAGAATCATCAAGAGTAAATATCAAGGATTGGATAAATAGATTATATGAAGAGTCATCAATTACAGAAATAAAAAGTGCATTATATATTGAAGATAAAAGATACATACATAAATTCCAGCAAATGACCTTGGAATCAAAGATGAGTGTATTAAAAGAAAATGGTACTTATCTTATAACTGGTGGTTGTGGAGGTCTTGGTTATATGTTTGCGAAACATATAGCAAAAAAACATCTTGTCAATCTTATTTTAGTTGGAAGATCACCAATGGATAATGAAAAAGAATCAATGCTTAAGCAATTAGAAGGGTTAGGCAGTAGAGTGGTATATATTCAAGGAGATATAAGTGACCAGATTCTTATGAAAAAGGAACTGGAATATGTAAAACAAGAATTTGGAGCAATCAATGGTGTTATTCATGCCGCAGGAATCATAGGTGACGAAAGTATCTTCGTAAAATCTATTGCAAAATTTAATGATATCGTGAAACCAAAAATATATGGAACAATGGTTTTAGATGAATTAATTGATAATGAAACACTTGATTTTATGTGTTATTTTTCTTCTTCTTCCGCTATACTAGGTGATTTTGGATCTTGTGATTACTCCATAGCTAATCGTTTCCAAATGGCATACGCACATCATAGAAATAGGAAATATAATAAGAAAAATACATATGTAATTAATTGGCCTTTATGGAAAGATGGAGGTATGGGCTTTGAGAGTGATGAAAATTCCAAATCATACCTGAAATTAAGCGGACAACGTTATCTAGAATCAAAAGAAGGAATACAAGCATTTGAATCTATAATTGCTCAAAATAAAACTCAACATATGATATTAGTTGGAAAACCTTCAAGGGTACTTAATTTCTTGAAAATAGATAATGATGAACAACATAATCAAAAGCCTAAATTGAATACTTTTTCTATTATAGAGAGACAGGAAGAAGTGGAAGAACCTAATATAAAAGAGTATCTTGAAAAAGATTTGAAGGGTTATATTGGAGAAGTATTAAAAATTCCACAAGACAGATTAGAAATAGACAAAGACCTTGCTGATTTTGGATTTGATTCTGTTAGTATGACGGAATTAGCAAGTTTATTAACTGAGCATTACGGATTGAACATTACGCCTTCACTGTTTTTTGAGTATTCCAACATAGAAAAATTAATAAATTATTTCCAAGTAGAACACAAAAGCCAGATTGAAGAATTTTATAAGAAAAACACTGTCAAGCCATCTATATTAACTGATGAAACCTATGGGGAAGAAACTGAAAAGTTGGAAACAGTAAATACTATAAATAATAAAATGGAAACTAGTTCCAATTTAGAACCTAATCCCAACTTAGAACCTATTGCTATTATAGGTATGAGTGGAAGATTTCCTAATGCAAGAACTGTAGATGAGATGTGGACAATTATTGAGAACGGTCAAGAAGTGATTAGTGAGATACCAAAAGATCGCTTTGATTGGACACAATATTATGGAAATCCAATAAAGGAAAAGGATAAAACTGATTGTAAATGGTGTGGAAGTATGCCTGGCATATGGGAATTTGACTCTGCTTTTTTTGAAATCACACCACAAGAAGCTAAAAAAATGGACCCAAGGCAAAGACTTCTGTTACAGGAATCATGGAAGGCTTTAGAAGATGCCGGATATGGTCATGAAAAATTAAACAGTAATAAAGTGGGGATGTATGTTGGAGTAGAAGAGGGAGATTATCATAAGCTTTCAGAAGAAATGAGCAATATTACTTCCAACCATAATGGTATTCTAGCAGCTCGTTTGTCATATTTCTTGGATTTTAATGGACCTAATATGGCAATTAATACTGCTTGTTCATCTGGATTAGTGGCACTTCATCAAGCTTGTATGAGTTTGCGTAACGGGGAATGTGATACTGCTATAGCTGCAGGAGCTAGTACGATTTTTACTCCTGACGGTTTTTTAGCCATGAGTAAAATAGGTATGATATCAAATACAGGTAAATGTTATGCTTTTGACAAGAGAGCTGACGGAATGGTACCAGGTGAAGCAGTAGCCGCTGTGGTAATTAAAAAACTATCAAAAGCCAAAGAGGATAACGACCCTATATATGCAGTCATCAAGGGTACAGGTATTAATTATGATGGTAAAACAAATGGTATAACTGCACCTAATGGGGCGGCACAATCAGAATTGATGAAATCAGTATACGAAAAATATAATATTAATCCAGATAATATAGGATACATAGTTACACATGGTACTGGAACAAGATTAGGTGATTCAGTTGAAATGAATTCCATGTGTAAAGCTTTTAAAAACTATACTGATAAAGAAGGATATTGTGCAATCACTTCAAATAAAACTAATTTTGGACATACTGGTGCTACATCAGGATTATTGAGTTTGATAAATCTAGTAGAGTCCATTAATCATGGTGTAATTCCAGCAAGTCTTAATTGCCAACAGGAAAATGACTATACAGATTGGAGCCATAATCCTTTTTATGTGAATAAGCATAATAAACCTTGGGATTTAATCAATGGCAGAAGAATAGGTGCAGTCAGTGCTTTTGGAATGAGCGGAACCAATGCACATGTAGTATTGGAAAATTATGAAGATGAAATAGTTAGTGTAAGTGAAAAAATGCCTTATCACTTACTGGTATTTTCAGCTAAGACAAGAGAAGCATTAGAGCAGAAAATAACAGATATGATTGAGATGTTTACGGTAAAAGACATAAGCAACAGTGATTTAAGTAATATCAGCTATACTTTATTAGTGGGACGTCAACATTTTAATCATCGCTGCGGGATTATTGTAAGAGATAATAATGAAGCTGTAACCCTGTTAAGGGATGTGTTAAACAATAGGACAAATCAAAATATTTTTGAGGGTACTACCTCAAGAAGATTCCAAGGGAAAAAAGAAGATTATAATTATGGAGAAAAACTATTAAAGGAAAGCTCAATACAAAAAGATAAAGAAAAATATTTAGAGACTCTTAGTTTATTAGCCGACTTATACTGCAAAGGATATAAATTAGATTGGAAGCTACTATTTGGAACTAATTCAAAGAGTATGCACCTTCCAACATATCCATTCATCAGAAAAACATATAAAATATCTGAGAACATCAATAAGAATGATATTTACGAACCAAAAAATAATAAGATTATGGGAGAGCAGTTGAAGATGAAGCAAGAAATAACTGGTAAACCTAAAAATGTAGCCTTAAATTCTGTAGTTACTACAAAATACATACCTGTAGAAACAGATAATAAAAATGAATATGTATCAGGTAAAACGTTGCAGAAAGAACTAGTGACAAGCCTATCCAAGTTATTACAAGTTGATGCTTCGGATATTGATGCAGATGCAAAGTTCATTGATATGGGTGTTGATTCGATAAGTGGTGTAGAATGGATTAATATATTAAATAATAACTACCAAACAACGATCACAGCCACAAAGATATATGATTATCCTACTATCAAAGAATTCTCTTCATATTTGGAACAAGAATTAAATATCAATATCAGTCCTAGTAAAGAGGATTCTCATGAAAAACAGCATGTAGCTTTGAAATCCCTAAGTCAGTTTACTAGTAAAGATAATAATACTAAAAATAATAACACTAAAAATAATAATACTAAAAATAATAATACTAAAAACAGTCCAAATATAGATTCTAGTATTAAAAATATAAGTTTAGATAGTACTACAAAAGCGGTAGTCAATCTTAATCCAATAAAAACCAACAATACTGCATCGCTACAAAAAGAATTAGTAATCAGTTTGTCTGAGCTTCTTCAAGTGGATGCTTCTGATATTGATGTAGATACTAAGTTTATTGATATGGGTGTTGACTCAATAAGTGGTGTAGAATGGATTAAAGGATTGAATGAAAAATATCAAACATTGATTTCTGCCACTAAAATATATGATTATCCTACTATAAATGAATTTGCTGATTTCTTAGGCAGCAAGATAAATTCATTGGAACTACCAGTTATCAAGTCAATAGCAGAGGTAATAGAAGATAAAAATATAATTAGTAACCATGACATAGACAATGATATATCTGAGAATGTAATTGACATAAGTGAGATTGAACCAGGTATTGTTCTAATTAAAATGCAGGACCATGTAAATAAAAATACTTTTACAGAAGATTTGGTTAATGGACTAACAAAGGCATTTGAAGAGATACAATCCAACACTAATAATAAAGTTGTTATTGTTACTGGATATGACACATATTTCGCTTGTGGAGGAACCAGAGAGTCATTAATGGCTATACTAGATGGAAAAGTAAAATATACAGATACCAAGTTATATAGATTGGCGTTGGACTGTGATATCCCAGTTATAGCTGCTATGCAAGGACATGGTATTGGCGCTGGCTGGTGTTTTGGAATGTCATGTGATTTTGTTGTAATGAGCAGAGAAAGTTATTATACAACTAATTTCATGAAATTCGGTTTTACTCCAGGCTTTGGTTCCACAGTAATTTTCCCTGAAAAATTAGGAGGAAGTCTAGCTAGTGAAATCTTATTTACAGGAAAAAGATATCAGGGAATAGAATTAGAATCAAGAGGTGTTCCTTTTAAAATATTGGATTCCAAACAGGTATTACCTCATGCAATTGAATTAGCCAAATCATTGGCAGAATCTCCTAGGGAATCTCTCGTATTATTGAAATCAAATATGATAAGATCAATAAAAGACAAACTTGCAGCGGCTATAGAAGATGAAGTGATGATGCATGATAAAACCTTTGTCAATAAGCCTGAAGTAAAAGAAAGAATACAATCATCATATCAACCTTCAACGGAGAGAAATCATGGAATAAAAAAAGAGAAAGACGGAGCAAAATCCAATATTAACATATCAAAAGATGATAAACAGGGTATGAGAAAGGAAATACAAAGAGAAGATATTGCAATCATTGGTATGGCAGGTCGCTTTCCAGAGGCAGATAATCTATATGAGTTTTGGGATAATCTAGCTAACGGTAAAGATTGTATCTCAGAAATTACAGACTCACGTTGGTCCTTGGAAAAATATTATGACGAAGACCCACAAGTACCTGGTAAAACATATTGCAAGCATATGGGGTTACTAAAAGACATAGACAAATTCGATCCTTTATTCTTTAATATTTCACCAACTGAAGCAGAATACATGGATCCACAACAGAGATTATTCCTAGAAAACTGCTGGAACTGTATAGAAGATGCAGGTATTCATCCTAAGTCTTTATCTGGTCAGTGTTGTGGTGTATTTGTTGGTTGTGGCAACAATGATTATTCAAAATTATTTGAAGAGAAAGAGTTAAATGCTCAAGGACTTACTGGTGTTTCATCTTCATTTTTAAGTGCTAGAATATCCTATTTATTGAATTTGAAAGGTCCATGCTTAGCTCTTGATACTGCGTGTTCATCCTCTTTAGTAGCTATAGCACAAGCTTGTGACAGCCTTGTACTAGAAACAAGTGATATAGCTTTAGCAGGTGGAGTATATGTTATGACAGGACCGTCAATGCATATAATGACAAGTAAAGCAGGTGTATTATCCAAGGGTGGTAAATGTTTTGCATTTGATAATCGTGCAGATGGCTTTGTTCCTGGAGAGGGTACAGGAGTCATTTTATTAAAACGCTTATCAGATGCTGTTCGTGACAAAGATAATATCTATGGAGTAATTCGTGGATGGGGTATAAATCAGGATGGTAAAACAAATGGGATAACTGCTCCAAGTGTTAAGTCTCAGATTAATCTAGAAAAGGAAGTATATAATAGATTTAACATCAATCCAGAAACAATTTCTTATGTTGAAGCCCATGGTACAGGAACTAAACTTGGTGACCCAATTGAGGTAGAAGCATTAAAAGAGTCATTTGGTTCATTTACATCCAAGAAAAATTATTGTGCTATTGGATCAGTAAAAAATAATATAGGTCATCTATTGGCAGGAGCAGGTGTAGCAGGTGTCATTAAGATTTTACTTTCATTGAAACATAGAATGTTGCCACCAATGATAAATTATGAAACCATCAATGAACATATTAACTTGGAGGAAAGTCCATTCTATATTAACAATAAACTAAAATCTTGGGAAACTAACTTGGACAACCCACGCCGTGCATGTATAAGTTCCTTTGGACTTAGTGGAACTAATGCTCATATGGTTATTGATGAGTATATACCAGCAGATGATGATTTACAGAAAAATAAGGATAATCATAATGAAGATACTATGAAAGCTTTCCTTTTATCAGCTAAAAATGAAGAACAGTTGAATGAGTATGCAAAGTCCATGAAAACATTTATTGAATCTAACCAAGATGTGGATTTAAGGGATATGGCGTATACCTTGCAGATTGGTAGGGAAGCAATGGAATATCGTTTAATCATAACAGCGGATTCTAAAGAGGCTCTAATGGATGGTCTGGAAAATTATACTGGAAATAATTATTCTACCAACATTTTAATGGGTCATGTAAAAAGAAATAGTCATGATATTATACTTTTTGAAGAAGATAATGATGCAAAAGAATTACTAAATACATGGATTAAGGGAAGAAACTTAAAGAAATTATCAGAACTATGGATAAAAGGTGTAGATATTGATTGGAACAGGATATATGATAGCTCAAAGCCATCAAGAATAAGTTTGCCAGTATATCCATTCGCAAAGGAAAGTTATTGGGTTCCTGATACAAAAGGAGATACTGATTCTAATACAACAAGCAATACTCTAATGCTTGAACCAGTATGGAAACAGAAACTAATCAACTATGATGAAATACATGCCAGTTACCAACAGCATATTGTAATGGCTTGTGAAATAGATTACTTACCAGTAGGATGTATTCCTTTGAAATCAACTCAAGATAGTATTGATAAACGTTATATAGACTATGGTTTGCAGGTTTTTGAAAGAATCAAGGATATACTTTCCACTAAGTCAAATGATCGTGTGTTAATTCAAATATTAGTTCCTAATCATAATAAACAGCATATTTTTAGTGGATTATCTGGATTATTAAAAACAGTTTCCTTAGAAAACTCAAAAGTGACAGGTCAAATAATTGAACTATCCAAATGGGATGATACATCGGCTATTTCTAGTATAATACAAGAAAACAGTATACATCCTAATGATAAACATATTAAGTATGATAATGATAAGAGATATGTTAAGACATGGAAAGAAATAGATATAGCAGATAGAAATGCCAGTATTCAATGGAAAGATAATGGTACATATCTGATAACTGGAGGAGCAGGAGGATTAGGAATATTATTTACCGAAGAAATTGCCAAAAAGGTAAAAGAGCCTGTAATTATTTTAACTGGAAGATCACTACTATCTATGAAGAAGCAAAACAGGATCAAAGAAATTGAAAAACAGGGAGCTACTGTTATCTATCAACAAGTGGATATCTCAAGTAAAGGACAAGTAAATAATTTCATTAGAGAAATTGAGGACAATTATGGAAATATAGATGGTATCTTACATAGTGCAGGCATCATAAAAGATAATTTCATCATCAAAAAACAAAGAGAAGAAATACTACAAGTACTTGCACCAAAAGTGACAGGACTGGTTAATCTTGATAAGGCAACTATGAGTATGCCAATGGACTTCTTTGTACTATTTTCATCAGGTGCTGGAGCAGAGGGGAATATTGGACAAGCTGACTATTCAATGGCTAATGCTTTTATGGATGCATATTCCAAGTATCGTAATAGTCTTGTTACCACAGGAAAGAGGTTCGGCAAGACTCTTTCCATTAACTGGCCATTGTGGAAAGATGGAGGAATGCATGTAGATGAAGATACAGAACAATTATTGAAAGAAAATACTGGAATGACAGCTATGAAAACTGAATCTGGTATAAATGCATTTTATAAGGGATTGGAAATAGGTAAAGATCAAGTTATGGTTTTTGAAGGGGATAAATCAAAGTTAGAAAGACACTTGAAAAAAACATTACTTGCAGAGGGTACATTCACTCCTGTTACACAAGATAATACATTAATTGATACAAAAAGGCTTGCAGAAAAGACACTGTACAAGCTGAAATCCTTGTTAGGAGAGATTACTAAAATAGGTATCAACAAGATTCATGGAGACGTATATCTTGAGAAATATGGTATAAATTCAATAATGATTACTCAGTTGAATCATAAATTGGATAAAGTATTCAATGATATATCAAAGACTCTATTCTATGAATACCAGACCTTGGATGAAGTCAATAAATACCTTGTAGAAAACTATTCCAAAGAGTGCCTTTCATGGATAAGTGATGAAGTTCTTCATGAAGAATCAACTCCATCAATTGATTATGGTAATACTACTGATGGCGATGATAGTGGTGATATAAAAGATATTACTGTAGCTAATACTTCTAGTAATTATGTTGCTAATAGAGAACCCATAGCTATTATTGGTATGACTGGACGCTATCCAAAGGCAGATAACTTGGATGAGTATTGGAATAACCTAAAAGAAGGTAAAGATTGTATTAGTGAAATACCAAAAGAACGTTGGGATATGGAAGGATTCTATATACCTGATAAGGAAGAGGCTGTAAGAAAGGGTAGGAGCTACTGTAAGACTGGAGGATTCATCAATGGTTTTGCTGATTTTGATCCTCTATTTTTCAATATTTCTCCAAGAGAAGCGGTTAATATAGACCCTCAGGAAAGACTATTCATTAAATCATGCTGGGAATTATTCGAGGATGCAGGATATACTAGAGAACAGCTTTCTCAGAAATTCAATAATAACATAGGGGTATTTGTAGGAATTACCAAAACAGGTTATGGATTTTATGCACCAAAATTATGGGAACAAGAAAAGAAAGTATATCCCCACACATCCTTTAGTTCAGTAGCAAACAGGATTTCATATCTCATGAATTTGCATGGACCTAGTATGCCTATTGATACAATGTGTTCTTCTTCTTTAACAGCTATTCATGAAGCTTGTGAACATTTGTATCGCAATGAATGTGAGATGGCGATTGCAGGAGGGGTCAATCTATATCTACATCCTTTGAGCTACATTGAATTATGTGGTAAAAAAATGCTTTCTGTAGACGGTTGCTGTAAGAGTTTTGGTAAGGATAGCAATGGTTTCGTACCTGGAGAGGGAATTGGAAGTATCTTATTGAAGCCTTTATCCAAAGCCATAGCTGATGATGACCATATATATGCTGTTATAAGGGCTACTTCTATTAATCATGGTGGAAAAACCAATGGTTATACAGTACCTAATCCAATAGCTCAAGGAGAACTAATTAGAAAAACATTAGATAAAGCTGGTGTTGATGCTAGAACAGTAAGTTATATAGAAGCTCACGGAACAGGAACAGAACTTGGTGACCCTATTGAGATTACAGGACTCAATCAAGCATTTGGAGGATATACTAAGGATACTCATTTTTGTTCAATTGGTTCAGTAAAATCCAATATTGGACACTTAGAAGCTGCAGCAGGAGTAGCAGGTGTTACTAAAATAGTACAGCAGATGAATAATAAACAGATTGCGCCAAGCCTTCATTCACAAGAATTGAACCCAAATATTAACTTTATCAAAACACCTTTTGTAGTACAGCAAAAATTGGGTTATTGGAAAAGACCTACTATCAATATAGATAATGAGGAATGTGAATATCCAAGAATAGCAGGGCTTTCTTCTTTTGGAGCAGGAGGAGCCAATGCTCATATAATCATTGAAGAATATAGTGTAGATAAAAAAGAACAAATAGTTTCCGATAAGCCAAAAGTTATTGTGCTATCAGCTAAGAAGAAGACAGTTCTTAATAATATAGTTAATAACTTATTGACTTACATAGAACAAAAAGGATTATCAGACTACAATCTTGATGATATATCATATACACTTCAAGTAGGTAGAGAAGCAATGGAATACCGTTTAGGATTAATTGTAGATTCTATGGCTGAACTGAAGATGAAACTACAAGAATTCCTAGATGGACAGGATAATATTGAGAACTTATATACAGATAGAGCACAATATCATAAAAATTCTGGATTAACAGCTGATGAGAATATTTCTAAGACTGTTGATGATTATATAAGCAGGGGTGAATATGATAAAGTATTAGAACTTTGGATTGAAGGATCAAAAGTTGATTGGGACAAGATGTACGATAGTATTAAGCCACATAGAATAAGCCTACCAACATACCCATTCATCAAAGAAAAATATTGGGTACCAGAGGAAGATAACTGTGAAGTTCAACCAATAAAAGAAATCAATCAAGATAGGAAAACAAAACTACATCCACTATTACATGAAAACACCTCCGATTTCTGGGAGCAAAGGTTCAGTTCAACATTCACAGGACAAGAATTCTTCCTGAACCATCATAGGGTGGGAGATAGTAAGATACTTCCTGGTGTGGCTTATCTTGAAATGGTAAGAGCAGCTGTAAGTCAGGCAGCAAATGTAACAGATGAGTTGATAAAAATTAAAAATGTGGTCTGGATACAACCTGTCATAGTTGATGATGACCCAGTAAACATAAATATACGATTATATCCAAAAGATGATGGAGAAATATCTTATGAGATTTACAGCCTGTCATCGGGTGATAATGCAGGTGATGACAGCTCAGAGCTGATTCATTCACAAGGAACCGTTGCTATAGATATTGACGAAGAAAGCAGAAACATTAATATACGAAGATTACAGGATACATGTGACAAGGCTATCCTCTCATCTAATCAATGCTACGAAACCTTCAGCTTAGCAGGTATGAATTATAAAGAAGGACATAAGGGAATTGATAAGGTTTATGTAGGTAATAATGAAGTGCTCGCTAAGCTTGTATTACCATCAGTGATACAAAACACATGTGATCAGTATATACTTCATCCTTGCATGATGGATTCCGCCCTCCAAGCATCAATCGGTCTGATGTTTGAAGACAACGAGAAAAAGCTTACACTACCATTTACACTGGAAGAAGTGAAGATTCATCATTCATGTACAAAATACATGTGGGCATATCTAAGAGGCAGTGAAAAGAGCAACCTAGAGGATTCAGTGAAAAAAATAGATATAGATTTATGTGATGAAAACGGTAAGGTCTGTGTAAGTATGAAAGGCTATACCTACAGAACAATAAAAGAAGAAAAAGGAAATATAATAGAAACAGAAAATAAAGTTGAAACATTGATGTTTCAGCCAATCTGGGAGGAAGCAGAATGTGGCAGTCAAGAAGAAATAGTCTCCTATGACAATCATATTGTAATACTCTGCGGATTTGACGAAATATCAACAAACAGCGTGGAAAACAAGATAGAAGGAGTAAAATGCATAAATCTTGAATTACAAGAATCAATAGAAGAAATAGAAGGAATAGAAGGAAGTAAAGCTAGTCAAGGAACGCATATAGAAAATATACCTATACAAGAATCATATACAAAGTGTATGCTTAGTGCATTTAATATCATTAAAAGAACAATAAGCAATCAGACAAAAGAGCATCAAGACAATAAGAAACAAAATAATAAACAAAATACACTCATTCAGATTATAACCAAGAATAATAGACAAAAAAAATTGTTTGCAGGTCTATCAGGATTATTGAAAACAGCAGAAATAGAAAGTACAAGACTTACAGGACAGATGATTCAAATAGAAACAGATGATGAAGAAGACATAATAAACATAATAAAAGAAAACAGCAAGTATCCTGAAAATAATCAGATATCATACCCAAATGGAAAACGTTACGTAAAAAGATGGGAAGAACTATCAGAAGTAGAATATAGCCAGGATACATACTTGAAACAAGACGGAGTATACCTGATAACAGGAGGAGCAGGAGGACTAGGACTACTATTTGCAGAAGACATCATAAAAAAAGCAAAAGGAAGCAAGATAATACTTGCAGGAAGATCACCGTTAAACAATGAAAAAAAAGCTAGATTAGAAAAAACAAGAAAAACAATCAAAACAAGCAATATACAATATAAACAAGTAGATGTAACAGACAAAGATATGGTGGATAAGCTCATAAAAGAAATCAAGGAAGAGTATGGCAGGCTTGATGGAATTATCCATAGCGCAGGAATAATCAAAGACAACTATATCATTAAGAAGACAGAAGAAGAAATAAAACAAGTAATGCAGCCAAAAGTAACAGGATTAATAAATCTTGATTTACTGACAAAAGACATACCTCTTGACTTCTTCATCCTATTCTCATCAATATCAGGAGTAGTAGGAAACCTAGGACAAGCAGATTACGCAGCAGCCAATGCCTACATGGATGCATATGCAGCATATAGAAATCAGTTGGTAGAAGAAGGATACAGAAAAGGACATACCCTAGCTATCAATTGGCCTATGTGGAAAAATGGAGGCATGAAGATTGATGAAGAAACAGAAAAGATGATGGAGAAGAACATGGGAATGACAGCTATGGAAAACAGAACAGGCATAGAAGCATTCTACAAAGGATTAGCATTAGATAAAGACCAAGTAATGGTAATCGAAGGAAACAGTGAAAAAATAAGACAGAAGATAAATACACTTATAAATTCTTCTTTAACTAAAACTAAAACAGCAGTATCTTCAATAGATAAAATGTCAAATGCAATTGAAGAAACTGTTAATGAGATACAGGACATAGAATATATAGAAGAGATAGATAATACCAATATAGAAATTGAAACTATTGCTAATAAAATAAAAACAACATTGAACCAAATGGTATCAAAGCTACTCCAAGTCAAAATGCAAGACATAGATGCAGATACAAAACTCAATGAATATGGTTTTGACTCAATAACTTTCACTGAATTTGCAAACAAGCTTAATCAAAAATACAACCTAGAGTTAACACCTACCATATTCTTTGAATATTCTACTATACATGAACTTACAGAATATCTAGTTACGGATTATAGAAATTTACTTATAGAACAATTAGGAGAAACGGCAACAACAAAAGGGATAAGAAAAAATCAAGAAAAATTAGTGGTAAAACAAGAATTAAATATTAATAATAATAAGCGTTTTATTCAAAAAAAGAAACAGGTATTATCAGCTGAAGATAAAAAACAAATGCCGCAAGAAGTAAAAAAACAAGTAGAAGTATCAAAAGAAATAAAAAAAGAAGAAAAAGAAGAAATAGCAGTTGTAGGAATAAGCGGTACTTTCCCAATGGCAAGGGATTTAGAAGAATTCTGGGATAACCTTGAAAGTGAAAAAGACTGTATTGCAGAAATACCAAAAGAACGCTGGGACTGGAAAGCTTATTATGGTGACCCTAAGAAAGAAAAGAATAAGACCAACATAAAATGGGGTGGATTCATAGATGAAATAGATGAATTTGACCCAATGTTCTTCTCCATATCACCAAAAGAAGCAATGCTCATGGACCCACAACAAAGACTATTGATGATGTATGTCTGGAAGGTAATAGAAGATGCAGGATACTCTGCCATGAAACTATCAGGAACAAAAACAGGTATATTCGTAGGAACAGGCTCAACAGGATACAACCAGATAATATCAAAAGCAGATGTGCCAATAGAAGGTTATACGTCAACAGGAACAGTACCATCAATAGGACCTAACCGAATGAGTTACTATCTTGATATACATGGACCAAGTGAGCCAATAGAAACAGCATGTTCAAGCTCATTAGTAGCAATACATAGAGCTGTTATGGCAATACAAAATGGCAGCTGTGACATGGCAATAGCAGGCGGAGTTAATACAATGATAACTCCTGATGCACATATAGGGTTCAGCAAAGCAGGAATGCTAAGTGAAGATGGAAGATGCAAGACCTTCTCAGACAAAGCAGATGGTTATGCTAGAGGCGAAGGAGCAGGCATGATAATGCTGAAAAGGCTAAAAGATGCAGAAGAAGCAGGGGACCATATCTATGGAATAATAAAAGGAACAGCAGAAAACCATGGAGGACGAGCAAACTCCTTAACTGCACCAAATCCAAAAGCCCAAGCAGAACTAATAAAGACAGCTTATGAAAAAGCCGGAATAAACCCTAGAACAGTCACATACATAGAGGCGCATGGAACAGGAACGGAACTAGGAGATCCAATAGAGATAAATGGATTGAAAGCAGCATTTAAGGAAATGTATGAAGCATCAAAAAATAATCAGATAGAAGATAGCAGATGTGGAATAGGGTCAGTAAAAACCAACATAGGACACTTGGAACTTGCAGCAGGAATAGCAGGAGTCATAAAAGTATTACTCCAAATGAAACATAAGACACTAGTAAAAAGCTTACACTGTGAAACTATAAATCCGTACATAAAACTTGAAGGAAGTCCATTCTATATAGTAAACAAAGCAGAGGAATGGAAAACACTAAAAGATGAAAACGGCGTGGAAATACCAAGACGAGCAGGAATCAGTTCATTTGGATTTGGAGGAGTAAATGCCCATGTGCTAATAGAAGAATACAAGCCAAAACAAAAAGAAAAGATACAAAAAAACATAGAAATACAAGAAATGATAATACTATCAGCCAAAACAAAAGAACAATTAAAAGAAAGGGCAAAACAGCTACTCCATACAATAAAGTCAGGACAAATGACGGAAGATGACCTACAAAAGATAGCCTATACCCTTCAAGTAGGAAGAGAACCAATGGAGGAAAGACTAGGAGTCATAGTTAAAACATTAGATGAACTAAAAGCGAGACTAAATGATTATATTGAAGGAAGAGAATCAGAATCTGAATTTTTCACAGGAGAGAGTAAACGAAACAAGGAAACATTAGCTATACTAGCTAATAATGAAGAAATTCAGGAAGCTGTAGAAAAATGGATTAAAAAGAAGAAGTACAAAGTGCTCATAGATCTATGGACAAAAGGATTATATGTGGATTGGGATGTATTGTATAAAGATTATAGACCACAAAAAATAAGTTTACCAGTGTATCCTTTTGCCAAGAAGCGTTATTGGGTAACTAAGTTGAATCAAAAGAAAGATAGTCATGAAGAAATAAGAACAGAAAATAATAATATAAACATTATTAAAAAGCCAAAACAAATTTGCTTATCATCGTTGTCAGATACAAATGCATTACAAAGTAATACACCTAAAAAAGAAGTGAGCAAGATATCTTTAATTGATAATCATGAATCTATAACTAGAATTAATGAAAAAATTAAAGAAGAAAAAATTAAAGAAACAAATGAAGAAACAATTGAAACACAAATCAACAAAGATTCACTTATAAAAGAATTAAAGGTCACTCTTTCAGAGGTTTTGTGTATGAAATATGATGATATTGATACAGACGAGAGATTCATAGATATAGGAGTAGATTCAATCATTGGAATAGAATGGATGCAAAAAATCAACAAAAAATATAATACAGAAATAGCTGCAACAAAAATATATGATTATCCAACAATAAATAAATTTGCAGATTTTCTAAAAAAGAAGATTTCTAAGCTTACAGATAATATGACTTTACATGAGTTAGTCAAAAAAGTAAAACAGGGAACAATTGATGTTGATGAAGCTGAAGGACTATTTTATGATTCCACTAACAATCAAGAATGAAAGGAAAATTATCTATGAATCCAAAAGAAATATTGCATGCACTAAAAGCAGGGAAAATTAATATAGAAGACTGTGAAAAAGAATTAATGAAGTTGAGGAATGCTGATTCAGAGCATTCCTCAAAAGATGAAGAAGAAAATAGTAATCAACAACCAATAATTAAGATAGAAGAAATCAATCCAGGTATTGTTCAATTGACAATGCAAGATAAAAAAAATAAAAACTCGTTTACCAAAGAATTTACAAAAGAATTATGTAATGCTTTTGAAGAAATTGAGAAAAACACAAGTTATAAGGTTGTTATTCTAACTGGCTATGACACTTATTTTGCAACAGGAGGTTCAAAAGAGGGATTAGAAGCTATATATAACGGTGAGATTAAGTATACTGATACAAAGCTTTATAAAATTGCCCTTGAGTGTAAGTTACCGGTCATTGCAGCCATGCAGGGACATGGAATCGGAGCAGGTTGGTGTCTTGGTATGTCATGCGATTTTATCATAATGAGCAAGGAAAGTTATTATACAACCAATTTCATAAAATTCGGTTTTACACCAGGATTTGGCTCTACACTCATTTTTCCTGAGAAATTGGGTAATGGATTAGCTAATGAAATACTATTTACAGGAAAAAGATATAAAGGTATAGAATTAGAAAAAAAAGGTGTTCCTTATGAGATATTACCTTCAAAAGAGGTATTATCATATGCTAAAGAGCTGGCAGCATCATTGGCAGAAGCGCCTAGACAATCCCTTATAGCCTTAAAAAAACATATGAGTGAAGGTATCAGAGAAAAACTTCCTATTTATATTGAAAAAGAATTGAAAATGCACGATGCTACTTTTGTGAATCAACCCTTGGTTAAAAATAAAATCAATTCAATTTTTGGAAATATATCAGAAGATATTAAACCTATAGGTAAGGATAATAGTCAATCAAAAGACATTACAGATTCTGATAATAATTCTATTGCAATAATTGGTATGTCAGGTCAATTTCCTCAATCAGAGAATCTATCAGTATTTTGGGATAATCTGTCATCTGGAAAAGATTGTGTTACAGAAATACCTGTTTCCAGATGGGGAATGAGTAAAGATGATTTGGAGAACGGAGATACGGATTATTGTAAATGGATGGGTTCCTTGAAGGATATTAATAAATTTGATCCCTTATTTTTTAATATACCTCCTAGACTGGCAGAACTTATAGACCCACATGAACGTCTTTTCCTAGAGTGTGTGTGGAACCTATTTGAAAGTATAGGCTATACACGGGAAACATTAAAAAAATCATATCAACGTAAAGTAGGAGTTTACGTTGGTTCAATGTATCAGCATTACAATCTTCTAGAATCAGATATCAAGAAAAACGGTATGGTTTCTATATGTACCAATAGTTCAATTGCAAACAGAGTTTCATATTTCTTTGATTTTCAAGGTCCTAGTGTAGTTGTTGATACTGCATGTTCATCATCTACAGTAGCCATTCATATGGCTTGTCAAAGTCTATTGAATGATGAATGTGAAATCGCTATCGCTGGGGGAGTAAATCTAACGTTACACCCATCAAAATTCATTGGACTAGGTCTAGGAAAAATTGCTGCTAGCAACCCTGAAAACAGAAGTTTTTCTGATGGAGATGGATTCGTACCTTCTGAAGGGGTAGGTTCTGTTTTATTAAAGCCTTTATCTCATGCTATCAGAGATAAAGATAATATATTAGCAGTTATAAAATCTACAGCTATCAGCCATGGAGGAAGAACTAATGGATTCTCTGTACCTAATCCAAATGCCCAAGAGGATTTAATGGAATATAATTTTAAAAAATCAGGCATAGATCCCCAATCAATCAGTTATGTAGAATGTGCAGCAAATGGCTGTGCTCTAGGAGATGCCATTGAAATAAGTGCATTAAATAAAGTTTTCAATAAATATACTTCAAAAAAACATTTTTGTTCTGTTGGCTCCGTAAAATCAAATATAGGGCATGCAGAGGCGGCATCAGGTATATCTCAATTAATAAAGGTAATTCTACAAATGAAACATAAAAAACTAGTACCATCAATAAAGGCGTATCCATTAAATCCTAAAATAAAATTTGATGATACCCCATTTTACCTGCAAGAAAAACTTAGTGATTGGGAATGCCCTATAATTGATATTGATGGAAAAGAAGTGAGTTTTCCAAGACGTGCACTTATTAATTCCTTTGGTGGTGGAGGGACAAATGCTCATATTATCATTGAGGAATATACTAGGTCCGAATCTCTGCAAGATAATAGGAAAGAAAAGAATTATCCTCATATCATAGTTTTTTCTGCAAGAAACCAACAGCAGCTTCATGGAGTTATCAGACAGATGCTAGACTATATAGAAGTCAATGATATAGATATATTAAGCCTTGCTTATACACTTCAAGTTGGTAGAGAAGAAATGAAAGTAAGGATGGCTACAGTAATAAATAGCAGAGAAGAATTGATGAATAGTTTAAAGGAATATTTAAATAATACTAAAGATATTAACGAAAGAAAGTCACAGTACTCGTTACCTATCTTTACTGGAAATATAAAAGAGAATACTCATATAAATAGCAATATAGAAATTATTAAGCCATTAAAGGAAAATCAAGTTTTAGGAATTGCTTCCCAGTGGGTTCAGGGAAGTAATATAGATTGGATGTCATTATATAAAAACCAAGAAATCAATATGATTTCATTACCAACATATCCTTTTGACAAACAGCGTTACTGGATAGGTAATCAAAAAGAGAATATAGAACTACATGATTTAAATGAAGAAGTACATAATAAAAATGAGATAGGCGATAAGTGTATTAAAGATTGGGTAGTTGATAGTTTATCCAATTTATTAGGAATACCTTCGACTGAGTTAGTAATGGATAGATATTTGATAGAGTATGGATTTGATTCAATACTTTTCATGAGTTTATTAAAACAGGTACAAGGGTCTATTAATCCTTCAATGGACTTATCACGTTTACAGACATGTAAAACGACACAAGATATCATTGATAAGTTGTGTTTGGAAGCAAATAACGATTTCATTATAACAGAAAAATTTAAAAATAATGAAATCAATATCCAAAACAAATTCCCTGAACTTATCAATTTAAATGGAATATATGAAGGTAAACCAATATTTTGGATTCACCCGGGAATGGGTAGTGTCAACATATATAATGAACTTGCGGAGAATTTGAAGAGACCTTTTTATGGAATTCAACCGAGAGGTTTTATGACTGATAGGTTTCCTTTGCATGGAATTGAAGCAATGGCTTCTTATTATGTACATATTATCCAATCAGTTCAATCAGAGGGTCCTTATGATTTAGGAGGTTATTCTCTTGGAGGTCTATTATCATATGAAATAACCCGCCAACTACAAGAATTAGGTGAAACAGTAAGTACAATTATTATGGTAGATTCATTATATAATGAAGAAGTGAAAAACATGAATATCAGTAAGAAATCTATGTTTCTACAAGAAGTAAATGCTATGTTGACAGCTTCAGCTTCTTCAAAGGATATAAAATTACTCATTAAGAATGATGAAATAGATGTCGAACTTAGCGATGAAGAATATTTAGTTAAGCTAATTGAACTTGCAAAAATAAAGGGGTTACAAAAAACTAAAGAGCAGTTATATAATAGAATTAAACATAATATAAAGATTCAAATTTCTTATGGACTAAGTAATTATAAAGTATTACCTCTTTCTAATTCTGAGAATTTATCTTGTCACTATTTTCGCAATGCAAGTGGATTGTTTTTTGGTAAGTTAGAACCTTATAATATAATTCATGAAGACGAAATATCAGTAGATAATACTAATTATTGGGAGGAATGGAAGAAACATATACCAGATATTAAAATCATAGATATTAATTCTTATAACCATATGTCAATATTTTCAAAGGGTAAATCATCAAAGAAAATTATAAAATATTGCAAGAAATTATATGAACAATAAATAAAAATATAACGATATGTTTACTTGTGGGTTAATTCCATATAATATTTCAATTTTTGCATTAATTAACACTTGACTAAAAATATCATACATATATAATAGTTATAGATATAAAACTAATTAGCTGTTAAAGCATGTTTTAATAAATTAAATAATCTAGGAAAGAGGTTTTACAATGGCAATAAGAAATATTAGAGTAGTTCCTGACGAAATATTAAGGAAGAAAAGTAAAGAAGTTGAGTGTGTTGATGAAAAAATATTAATGTTACTGGATGATATGGCTGATACAATGTATAATACAGGTAATGGAGCAGGTTTAGCTGCACCACAAGTAGGAATATTGAAAAGACTGGTTGTAATAGACATGGGAGAGGGACTTATCAAATTAATAAATCCTCGTATAGTAGATAGTAGTGGAAAACAGGAAGTGACAGAGGGGTGCTTGAGTGTTCCAGGAAAATGGGGTAGACTAAAAAGACCGGCCAAAGTAAAAGTAGAAGCATTAAATGAAAAGAATGAAAAATTTACAATCGTTGGAACAGGGGATCTAGCAAAATGCCTGTGTCATGAAATAGACCATCTAGAAGGAATTTTATTTATTGATAAGGCTATAGAAGTGGTAAGCGAATAGAGAGTAAAAGTTAAGCATCAGCAATAGCTGGTGCTTTTTTTCTGAAATAAATTCTAATCGGTATATACATTAAGTACTGTTAAGTATGAAATCTAATAATTATTTTTTCGCTTTACATTAAAAAGAACTATCTCTATTCTAAAAATGTTATTAATATAAGTCGAATTGAAAAGTCCATTATATTTTTTTACCATAGTACGGATACTGTTTAACCCTATTCCATGTGATCGGTAATCTAATTTTGAAGAGTATATATTACCTGTTATATCTTGACGAATACTTCCTTTATAGGGATTTTCAATATTTATAAATAGACCTTCATTCTGATAATGCATTTTAATTTTAATATATCGTTCATCCTCATATATTTTCTGGCAAGCTTCAATAGCATTATCTAGAGCATTGCCCAAAATGACACTAATTGCAATGGAATCCAGTAGGATATCATCAGGTAATCTGAGATCGACATGAAATGTTATATCCAATGCATTTACTGCTTTTTCCTTGTAATTAATGATGGAGTCAACAATTAGATTACCACTATTAGCAATACCTTTTGTGGTATTAAAATCACTAATAAGCTCATTTACTATTTGTTGGCTTCCAGATAGCTCACCAGTTCTTAATTGTGATTGCAGGCTGATTAATACATTTTTGATGTCATGGCGAAATCTCAATGTATCTTTCTGAGCAGCCTCAGCTAATAGATACTGATGAGTATAATAATCTATTTGTTGTTCTAGGACAGTAGTTTTCACATTCATTAATTTAATCTTCAATATTCTATCAAATAATACAAAAACGAAAAAATTAATAAATAGAAGTCCTATAGATAATGTTGGAAATAACCAAGATAATTTAACAGACCTAATGTAATAATTATTATATAATCCGTAGATTCCAACTACGCTTAAGATGGGGCATAGGATTAAAAAACTCCAATTCCAGCGAGACAAACCACCTTCTGCATTTACTGAGTATGATGAAATTAACTGTAATGCTATATGTATTAAAATAAACATCATAAACTTGGATAGAAATAAACTCAATATATACATTTCAGTCTGATAATTATAAAAAGTGGTCAATAGTAATGATTGAACCATAACATCACTTAAAAAAATGATTGCAATAAAAAAGAAAACTGCACATATCTTATATTTAAAATTACCTTTATAAAACAATGATAATAAAATAAATAGTAATATATTAAGTAAAGGATTAATAATACTACTTGATAAAAAGATAAATATTACCCAACTGAATAAACAATATAGGAAATGAACTATAACGATATAGGATTTTTTATTAATACCACATCCAAAACAATTGCTGAAAAAATAATAAGCCATAGCAGCGATAAACGGAAAGGTACCGATATAAGCTAAATTTTCTATCATATAATTGTTCAAAATAAATTCCTCCTATATTCCATGTAACGTTCTTTTACTAGATTTTTACGATTACTGCTAATGGGAATCAGCATATCATTGATAAGGGTAAGGTTATTACTTGTAACTATTTTTATATATTGTAGATTAACGATGTATGATTGATGGGTTCTAACAAATTCGTATTGAGTTAGCTTTTTTTCTTCTTTACTTAAAGTTCCATAATATATTATCATACCATCTGTTGTAAATAAGTGTATTAACCTAACTTTACTTTCAAGATATAATATATTATTCATAGGAATCAGTATCTCTTTTCCTTTTTGGGATATAGGCAAAATATTAGATTTTCCATTTTTACGTCGTTTAATAATTTTTTCAATAGCTTTATTTAATTTATCATAAAATTCATTAGCGTCAATTGGTTTTTGCATAAAACTAAAGGGCTGTACATCAAATAATCTGCGATAATAATTTTCATGGCTGGAAATGTAAATTAACAATACCCTATCATTTTCATCATCAGCACGTAGTTTTTCACCAGCTACTATCCCATCTATTCCATCCATCTCTATATCCATTAATACGATATCAAAAGGGCAGCTTTTATTAATTGACTTGCAAAAACTTTCTCCAGAGTAGAAAATCTGTATATCAATATTGATAGATAAACAAGATTCAAGTTGTCTAAGTTGTTTTTCAATATGTTCAGTATCAGATATGTTATCATCACAAATAGCTATATGTATCATCTTATTATCCTCTCCAGAGTAACATACTAATATTATAACATATTTTTATAACGCAAAAGATTGGAAAAAGACAATAAAACCTCTAATTTTAACATTGGATATTAAATTAGCTTCTATATGTGCTAGAGTTATACAAGTCAAGGGGGGAATAAAGTGTATAATGATATTTTTCAAGCAATAAATCTTAGTAAAAACTATGGAAATATATCTGTTCTCAAGGAAGTTAATATGACAATTCATCAAGGTGAGATTTATGGTTTGATAGGAGAAAATGGAGCGGGAAAAACAACTTTGATGAAGATTATTGGTAATCTTGTAAGACCCACTAGGGGAAGTATATCTTTGTTTGGACAAACAGATATAGATTTAATGAATCAAGAAAGGAAAAAAATTGGGTATTTAATAGAGATACCTGCACTTTACTCAGAATTAAGTGCAAGGGATAATCTAGAATTTTATTGTCGTATTATGAATATTACAGATAAAAAGACAATCAATGAAGTATTACATATAGTGTCTCTGGAGGATATTGAAAACAAAAAAGTTGGCGAATTTTCTCTTGGTATGCGTCAAAGATTAGGATTGGCTATAGCTCTAATCAATAATCCAGAATTTTTGGTATTGGATGAACCAATTAATGGACTTGATGCAGTAGGTATTTCACAAATACGGGAAATATTAATTAAACTTGCTAAAGAAAATGATGTAGCTGTTTTAATATCTAGCCATATTCTCAGTGAATTACAATTGTTAGCTACAAAATATGGATTTATTCATAAAGGACGTATGTTACAAGAGATTTCTGCTGAGGACTTAATTGAAACAGAGGGGAAATACATAAGCATCGTACCATCTAATCACTTGTTGGCGAAACAGATTTTAAAGGATAATTTCAACATTAAAGTAATTGATGGTGATAAGAATGGTGAAATACGTATTCCAAATGGAGCATTTACTCTAGAGGAAATTATTTCGGTACTTATAAGAAGTAAAGTAGAAATACTTAGTGTTTCAACCCATTATACAACATTGGAGGATTATTTTCTAAATCTTATTGAGGGGGATAATTAATGAGAGACTTTATGAAGGCAGAGATGTTCTACTTAAAAAAAGATACATATATGAAAGGCATTTGTTTTATACTATTGGTGGCTAGTGTTGGCTTAGCTTTGTGGCTACGGTCAGCTAGTGAAGGTTTTAGTATGAGTAATATCTTGGAACCATTGGGGGTGGTGGTATCCATGTCTATTATTCTTTATTTCATTATTCCAATACAAGCATGTATTTTTTCAACAGAGGGATTTGATTCAGGTACAATAAAAAATGTGCTTTCATCTGGAATAAACCGTACAACTTATATTACAGGGAAGTTTTTCACAGAAATAAAGGTAATTATATGGTGCCTTATTCAGTTTTATGGGGTCTTTTTAATACTATATTATATTGGAGCTTTTATAACTGATGCTGAAATAAATAATATTCATTTGGAAAAACAAATGTTGATTACAATTCCTGCTATTTTTTATAATATATTATACTTAACAGCATACATAACTGTAATATTCATGATTGGTATTATAGTACGTAAAACAGAAGTGGCTACAATCCTATCTTTTGCATTCATTTTCGGTGACTTAATCATTAGTGGATATTGGAAAGAATCCAATATTATAGTATTACGTACCATTTCAGAGAATTCATTGATGACACAGATATTTAAATTCTCTGGAATATATGTTGTCAACTCACAAAAAGTTGTATTATTAGGTACTGGAGATTTTATACGGGCTACTGTTGTCCCGATGGCTATTATAATTTTTTGTACCGTGGTAGCAATAGTGGTATTCAATAAATCTGATATTTAATCACTATAAATATATTATATCAAAAATATGTGCACGATTAAATTCTGGTTTCACGAAATTACTCTTGCAAACAAGAAGTTAAATATTCATTTTAGTTTCAATCCATAAAAAGTTCTTGACTTAGAGTAAACTCTAAGGGGTAAGATAAAAATAACCAATAAATAATTATTAAGAAAAGGGGTTATGTTATGGATAAAAATAATTTTTCGTATTATATTCCAACAAAGATATTTTTTGGCAGTGGTATGATTAATAAGTTAGGCGAGATGAAGTTACCAGGGGAAAAAGCACTGATTGTAATATCTTCAGGGACTTCAATGAAGAAATACGGTTACTTGGATAAGCTATGTAAGTTACTTGAAAAAAATTCATGTGAATATGTAGTTTATGATAAAATCAAACCAAATCCTACCTACAAAAATGTAATGGAGGGTTCAGAGATTGCCAAGAAAAACAATTGTGATTTTGTAATAGGTCTTGGTGGTGGAAGTAGTATTGATGCTGCAAAAAGTATTGCGATCATGGTAACTAACGAAGGTGATTATTGGGATTATGTACATGGTGGAACTGGTTTAGGATTACCTTTAGGCAATAAACCATTAGAGATTGTAGCGATAACAACAACTGCTGGTACTGGTACTGAAGCAGACCCATGGACTGTTATAACAAAAGAAGATACTTTTGAAAAGATTGGTTATGGCAATAATGATACATTCCCTAGTATATCAATTGTAGATCCTGATTTGATGATGAGTGTACCAACAAAACTTACAGCATATCAAGGATTTGATGCACTATTTCATGCTACAGAAGGATACCTTGCTAATATATCTAATGAAATAAGCGATATGTATGCATTAAAAAGTATTGAATTAATAGGAAGGTCTCTGGCGAAAGCAGTTAATGATGGAAACGACAAAGAGGCTAGAACAGATATGGCTCTAGCTAATACGTTATCAGGATTTGTTGAATCAACATCCAGTTGTATATCTGAACATTCATTGGAACATGCTCTTAGTGCGTATCATCCTCAACTTCCTCATGGAGCAGGTTTGATTATGATATCAGAATCGTATTATAGATTTTTTATGGATAAAGTACCAGATAGATTCATAAAAATGGCAAGAGCACTAGGTATTCAAAATGCAGAAGAACCAATAGATTTCGTTAATGGACTTTTGAAATTACAAAAAGATTGTGGAGTAGATGAGCTAAAATTATCTGATTATGGAATTCAAAAAGATAATCTAGAAATGTATGCCAAGAATGCTATGGACACTATGGGTGGTCTATTTGAATTAGACCCATACAAGTTGACATTAAGTGAAGCAACCAGTATACTGGAACATGCATATAAATAAAGGATTGAAGTGGGTGATGAATTGAGTTTTACGATTAAAGATGTATCTGATAAATTAAATCTTAGCAGTCATACAATAAGATATTATGAGAAAGAGGGAGTTATACCTAGGGTAAAAAGGAATGAAAATGGTATTAGGGAGTATACTACAACGGATATTCAATGGTTAGAATTAGTATGTTGCCTAAAAGAAACAGGAATGCCTCTAAAGGATATCAAGAAAATAGTTAGACTTAGTTTAGTTACCAATACTGAAGATACTTTAGAAGAAAGACTTGAAATATTGACAAACCATAAAAACAAGGTCTTAGAACATATGAAATCAACTGAAAAGAATCTAATGAAGATCAATAAGAAAATAGATTATTATAAGGGAAATGTTAATTGTAAGTAAGGAAAAATAGAATAGATATTTTTTATAATGTTTAATTATAATATATAAGATAGACTCTATTTAGAGATGAATTAACAGCTAAATAGAGTCTATCTTACTTTATTTAGAATATTTAGTATAGCCATATACCAAATGCTATTAATATTAGGGATAATATAATTACACTTATATTTAATCTAAGCATTTTCTTAGGATTATACAATGTGGCATGAAGAAATTCCTGGAATTTATTGTAGTTGAACATAAGAGTTAATATTTTTATACCTGTAAGGGATATCAAGGTACCTAATATCCATCCATAGGGAATAGAATAAACTACATAAATATACCAAGTCAGGGCTATTAATATAAGACCAACTATACATACTATGTATATCCACAGGGGTTTTTTCTCTTTATATGCTTTTGTAGTCTCCCATTTGTTCCAGTTATCTTTCATTACAGCCATAGCGATTCTGGAAATAATACCTATTGCTGCCCATAAGAAACACATAATCTTGAAATATAACATTATAAACAACTCCTTTATTTTTTTATTTAATAGAGAGGTCACAATTAAATTATTTCTCTATAACTTAATATGACTAAGCAGTCACTTTTATATTAAAAAAATATACCCTAAGGTTATATTTTTATTATTCTATGCGATTTAAGCTAAGATACCTTTTTTAATTAGTTCTAAGGTATCATCAAGTGCCTTTTCAATCTGTATATTTAAGGTATCATTTTTAATGTTACTTACTAACTTTTCTTGGCTGATACCATTCTTTTTCATTATATATCTACCTATATTTGTTGTTATTTCTGTTAGAAAAAAGGCTATCAATTCTATATCTATATCTTTTCTTATTTGTCCGTTATCACGGGCTTGAATTATTAGGTTCTTTATATAATTATCAGACATCAGTTTCATACTATCTATCGTTTCGTTCTTAAAAGGGTCATGATTGCCACTGAATACTTTTGATAAGAATATGCTGTAAGTTGGATATTCTATATCAAACTTAGTTCCGATTTTTAATATTTGTTTGTATAGTTCAATAAAGTCAGAGATTTCAAACTTGACATTGGAACTAATGTATTCAAGCTTTTTGTTGCTTGCTTGTTCTATTAGATAAAAATATAGGTCTTTTTTGTTATTGAAGTACTGATAAATACTCCCTTTAGCTATTTTTAATGTTTCTACCATACGAGTTATAGAGGCATCGTTATAATTATTTTTAGTAAATTCCTCTAAAGCGATATTAAAGATTTTATCTTTTTTGGTTGTAGGTAGATTATAATAGGTGTTTGATGGCATTTTAATTATCTCCTCTAACATAATGTGACTAGATAGTCATATAATAACATAAAAAATATTTTAAATCAATGTTAATTTTAGTTTTACATTATAATAGTGTATGTAAGTCAGAAAAAATATTTTGATTCTGACGTGGTATTTGCAAAATAGTATATGTATATGTTTCGCCAGCTACTTGCTCGTCCTGAGCAAAAAGCTGGGTTCGTTCTGTATAGTTTTTAGATCTAAAATAATGACCAGGGTTACTTTATAATGACTTAAGTTTATTGTATAATTAAGGTAATATGAATTTTGGAGGATGAAATGGGAGATGGTAGGTATTATACACCTGAACAATTCTTTAATATGATTTTTTTTACAATACTTATCATTTATATTGTGATAAGTTTGATGGTATATCTGTATAAAGGCTCTAAAAACAATAAATCTCTCCTTTTAGCTGAGATTATATTAGGATTATCGGTGATCAGTAGATTCATAGAAGAGATTGTATATAAACAAAGTGCAATAGATTTTTTTGGATTTGTATCTAATATGTTTCTGAGGGTTTACATTCTGACTTATTTGATGTTTTTCTCGTACATAGTAATTAAAAGATGTTTGGATAGGTTTATATTCATTACATTTATATTGTTATTTGGAATACCTTTTATTCTAGTTTTGTCTGGAAGTGGATCAGATAAGATTATCTATCTATTATTTAATATTAATTTTAGTGTTGTATCAACTAGATTTATGCCCTATAGGGTTAGTTCATCTATATTTGGTGCTGTCAAAGATTTTATACTTGACTATGTATTTATAACTGATGAAGATGGGTATATCATTTATAAGAATACAGGAGTCATAAAATCGGATTTTTTTAAAGATATAAACAAAATTGATATAAGGAATATAGAGAACAACTTCAGTAATGAAGTAATTATGAGAAGGGCTTACGACAAGACTTTAATAAAATATATAAATGGTAACGAAACGTATTTTCAATACAATAAAAAAGAATTATTAAAAGATAATGAGATTGTCGGATATATAATTACCTTTGTTGATATAACAGAGCTTATCAATATGTTGGATCAACTTAAAATCAAGCAGGAAGAAACTACTAGAGCTAATAGTAAACTTACCAAGTACAAAGAAATTGTTTATGACATAGAAAAAGAGAAAGAGATTAATAACCTGCTTTCAGAAATTGCAGATAACCAGTATACCTCCATGCGTAAACTCAAAAAAAATATAAATTTATTGAGAGATAATATAGATGATGATTTTTATAATAAGATAGCAGATATAATTCAACATGCAAAGGGTGACTTGCATGATGTTAGGAAAGCAGTTACAGCGTATATGAATTACTATGATGAATAATGGGAAAATAGGAGGTAGTTATGATTAAGGTGATAATAGCGGATGACCAATCTTTGCTTAGAAAATCTCTAAGTCAGATTATAAGTATAGATGAAAAAATTAATGTTATTGGTCAGGCGGCAAACGGTAAAGAAGCTATAGAACTTTGTAAACTTCATCATCCGGATATCGTTCTTATGGATATTGAAATGCCAGAGATGGATGGAATCTCTGCCCTTAAGATAATCAAGAAAAACTACAAGAATACAAAGGTCATAATACTTACGACTTTTGAAAATACAGATAATATAGTAGAATCTTTCTTATCACAAGCTGATGGGTATATAACAAAAGATATTGATCCAGATGAACTTATAACAACCATCAAATGTGTTGGTTACGGTCTAACGGTTATACATAAGAGCGTCAAGAATATTATGGTGGATAAGTTCAGAAAAATGGGAGAAGGAAGAAAAAAATATGCTGACATTTTATCTATGGAACAGATTGATATGATTAAGTTGATTGTAGATGGTAAGAGCAACAAAGAGATTGCAAAGATATTTAATTATACAGAGGGAACTATAAAGAATAAGGTTAGCAGAATTTATGAGAAGCTTGGTATTTCAGATAGATTACAGCTTGCGGTATATGCTGTAGAAAATGGTATAGAATGATGACTGATATCTTAAGATTGGAAATAGAGACCATATGTATAGTGCATATCATTGCTATAATCTTATCAATTATCTTTTTCATGATGTTCTATATAAAGGCAAATAAAGATTATGCTTTAAAAGCTTTTTTGGTCATGCAGATAAGTATGATCGGGTGGATGGTATTTAAGATTTTCAAGACAGTATCACCTACCGTTGTATCAAGATGGTGGTTCATAGTAGGATATTATATTTGTGCTTGTATTCTGGAAGTAGCTTTTTTAGAATTTGGGTACGCTTATTATAAGGGAAAATCACTACCACAAAAAGTTAAGTATCCCATCTACACTTTATCACTTCTACAGATGATAGCTGTTATAACTAATCCATATCATCATATGTTTTATGCTACTTATGATTTCTGGGGGGATACTTTTGGCATATTTTTCTACATCCATACTCTCATAGAATATACTTTCATTGCTATAGGCTTCGTATATTGCTATAAAACTTTTAAGATAAGATTCCAGTATAAAAAAATATTATATAAATATTTTATTTCAGCTGCTATCTTAGTACCTTTGATACTTAATTTTTTATATATAACCAAAGTAATACATAGATTCGTATTTTCATTAGGTATACCAGTTATTTTTGATATTACTCCTATTGTTTTTACTTGGTCTACACTTGTTTTTGTATATGCTACTTTTAAACATGATTTCTTGAACATCTCACCTATTATGAAACATGAGATTGTACACAAATTGGATACTCCTATATGTGTGTTGGGTTCTAGCTGTGATGTTATCTATGTCAATGAAAAATTAAATGGTATATTTCATGACAAAGCTGCTGCCGTAATGGAAAAAACATTTACAAAAGCTACTATAGAAGAGTTGAAAAACGAGAAAAAAGAGATAAATATTGAAGGGCTTAATTTTATTATATTCGTAAAAGAAGTTTCTTCAATAAAAGAGACACAGTATCTAATTATTCTGCGTGATATAAGTGCATATAGAAAGGTTGAAGATGAAATCAAATCCAGTCAAAGGGATTTGGATAAATCCAATCGTGAGCTTAAAAAGGCAATCATTACACTAAAAGAAACATCTAAAATAGGTGCAAGAAACTATGTAGCAAGGGAGCTTCACGATATTATAGGTCATTCACTTGTGGTGGCAATTAAACTTCTAGAAGTAGCTAAATTATATTTTGATAAAGATAAAAAACAGAGTGTACTAGCCATGTCTGACGCTTCTGTATCTATTGGGGCTGGTATTGATAATATGAATGCCATATCACTTATAGAAAGAATGGATAATATATATACAGGTGAATTACTCAAGAAAGATTTGAAAAAACTGTTAGAACGTATTAAAAATGCTGAGATAAAGACTAATCTACATCTTAAGGGTGAATACCATAAAATTGATGAAAAGGTCTTTGATATAATTAAGAAAATATGTACAGAGCTTATAACAAACTCTTTGAAGCATAGTGGAGGGACAGAGATTTTTGTTTCAGTTAATATCAGAAGTGAAAATATATCTATCTTAGTTATGGATAATGGAAAAGGCTGTGATAATTTAAGTAAGGGTAATGGTCTTAATGGTATTGAAGAACGTTTGAAACTCATTGGAGGAAACGTAGACTTTGTTAGTTCAAGAAATGAAGGCTTCATGAGTAAAATAAATATAAGTAAATATTGATAGGTTAACTAATAAAAAAGTTGGATGACTTGCGCTTACAAATAGTAACGCAGGTCATTTTTTTATATCTTACTGATTACGTGTGATTATACCTTGGTGACTCTTGCTGTATTGTAAGTGACGAGTGCTTTTAATATTATAAAAGTAACAAATTGTAAGGAGGAAATTAATATGATAAAGGCACATGAGATTGACTTTAGATTATCAAGTTATGTAGGAGGGATGAGAAATGAATAAAACTAATAAATGGGTTAGTGTTTTGGCATATATAGTGTTTTTTATACCTATCTTAGTTGATAGCAACAACGAGGAATATAAATTCCATACAAATCAAGGGTTGACATTATTTCTTCTTGCTGTGGCTATTAGTATGGTAGGTACTTTTGTTCCTGTTATCGGCTGGTTCATCATACTTCCACTTGGTGAAATCTTCTGCCTGGTACTTGCAATAATGGGAATCATAAATGCTTATAATGAGAAGATGAAAGAACTTCCTATTATAGGTAAAATCAAGATTATTAAATAATAAACGAAGGGAGTTTTCAATAATGAAAAGAGTAAACAAATTAATATTCTTTCTTGTATATGTTTTAATCATCAACATAGTGTTAATAGGATGTGGCGGTATCAAAAAGAAGATGGATGAGGTTATAAATACACCTATAGAAGAAACATCAACAACAAAAGATAGTAGTAAAACTGTTGATATAAGTGAAGAATTAGAAGCTAGAGCAAAAAATGAAGGCGTATCAACAGAAGACATGCAAAGTATGATAGAAGAATTAACTGTCATGACTGCTGAGAAATATGGTTCTACAAAGGAAGAATATATAAAAATGTTGGATGAAGATAGCAGGACACCTTTTGATGAATTTGTTACTGCAGCTGATTTTATGGGAATCACTATAAAAGAATATTATGAATATGAAAAGCAAAACGTAGCTAATCTGACAGATGAGCAAAAAGAAATAATGTCAGCAATGAAAGATGCTATGAAAGAGTTACAAAATGTTGACTTGGATGCGATTGAAGAACAGGCTCAAGATATTATCAATAAAATGGAGAACATGGAAAAGGGAGAAAATTAGGAGCAAGAATTATTTATAAAATTAAAATATAATTTCTTGATTGATGGTAAGGAGGAAACCATGAAAAAATTAAAATCAATATTAGGATTAATATTTGTAACTACATTATGTTTGAATATAACAGCTTTCGCAGGTGGTGAAGCAGGAAGTATAATGTCAGCAGGACATGGAACTACCTATGTAATAAGGAATGATGGGTCACTTTGGGGTTGGGGTGGTCAGTACTCAGGTAATGGAAATGGTTATAAGGAAAAGCAGATAACACCAGTTAAGATACTAGATAATGTCAGGAGTGTATCGGCTAATGATTTTACGGCTGTTGCAGTAAAAAAAGATGATACATTATGGGGATGGGGAAATTTTGATGGATATCCAAGGGGTAATAAATTAGATCCTACATACTTAACACCAGTTAAGTTTTTAGAGGATGTCAAAATGGCAGCATGTGGAAAAGGATATATACTTGTACTCAAAAATGATAATTCCCTATGGGTATGTGGTGACATGTACACTGGAGATGGAACCAATACTCAGGCAAATGGAAGAGATGGATTCAAGAAGGTATTGGATGATGTCAAATATATGCATGCAGGTAGAGAGACGGTATATATCATAAAGGAAGATGATACTCTATGGGGTTATGGAAATAACTCTTATGCACAATTGGGAAATATGACTATAGAAGGTGATACAAACACAAATGATGAACTAAGCCTTACTAAGATTCTGGAGGATGTACGTTATGTTACTGCTGATCCTGATGGATGGAATGTATTAGCAGTAAGGTCAGATAACAGTTTGTATTGTTGGGGAACAAAAGGTTTCTATACAGAAGAATATGGTTGGATTGAAGATGCAGGGAAACCATATAAAATAATTGATAACGTGAAAACATGTGCAGCTGATGGTGATAATACTTTCATCGTCAAAACTGATAACAGTCTATGGGGCTGGGGTTATAGTTATGAAGGCAAGAGTGTCGATGAGAAATCACTTAATAAGATAACTAATGACGTACTTAACATATCTTTAGGTGAACGCCACGCAGCAGTAGTAAAGACAGATTACACTTTATGGACTATGGGCGGAAATTATAGAGGTGGACTTGGTTATGATATTGATGCAACTTGGTATACACCTCTTACAATGATACTTGACAAGGTTCAAGACTCACCTGCGAACTGGGCTGTAGACGAAGTAGAAAAGGCTATAGGTGAAAAGCTCATACCAGAAGATTTACAAAACAACTACATTAAGCCAATCACTAGAGAAGAATTCTGCATACTTGCCATTAGAATGATAGAAGTAAAGTCAGGTATGGATATAGATGACTATCTCCATGAGATAGGTATAGAAATTGCAGCAAATACTACCTTCATTGATTGTGATACAAAAGAGGTTTTAGCTGCAAAAGCACTTGGTATTACAGATGGTACATCACCTGATACTTTTGAACCTGATAAGTTATTAACTCGTGAGCAAGCAGCTAAGTTCCTTACAACTACTGCTATGGCATGTGGAAGAAATGTAAGTCTAAGTACACCAAATTATGCTGATATCAGTGAGATAGCTGATTGGGCTAAACCTTATACCGGTTATGTATACGATATAAATGTTATGAAGGGTGTAGGTGGTGGACGGTTTGCTCCACAAGACTCATATCAAAGACAACAAGCCTTTATGACTATGTATCGTATATGGCAAGCAATAGATAGCGTAGATACTACAACTAGAATCAACTTCTAGAACATAGACTTTGTTTAGCATTCAATGTTATGCCTTTACAGGCTTAATTAGAGCTAGCAAAGTCTATTTTTATTTTGTATCTTGCATATTCTAAGTTTGAGGTATAAATTAGATTATTGCTTTTGTGGATTATTAGTAATAAAAAATGGACAAATTAGACTTTAGAAGAATGATATAATATAATTTAGTGTTATAATATATTAATGGTGATATATCTGTGTTTTACATATTAATAATCCAGAATAGCAATAAAAGATAAGGGGATATGAAAAATGAGAGACATTATATTACAAAAGTTGAAAGAGATAGAGCAAGAACATGAAGTGAAAATCCTATATGCTGTAGAATCAGGAAGCAGGGGCTGGGGCTTTGAATCCAAAGATAGTGATTATGATGTAAGATTTATATATATTCACAAACCAGAATGGTATATGTCCATTAAGGAAAAAAGAGATGTCATAGAATTACCTATAAACAACTTACTTGACATTAATGGATGGGATCTAAGAAAAACATTGGTGTTATTTAAAAAATCCAATCCCACATTACTAGAATGGTTAAGCTCACCAATCATATATGGGGAGAGAACTAGTCTAGTTAATGAACTAAAAGAGCTGCTAAAAGATTATTTTTCTTCAAAATCATGTATCTATCACTATTTGCATATGGCAGAGGGAAATTATAGAGAGTATTTAAAAGGTGAGGAGATAAGAGTTAAAAAGTACTTCTACGTACTTAGACCAATTATGGCATGTATGTGGACTGAAAAATATGGAACTCAGCCACCTATGTTATTTGAAGACCTTATGAACCATCTACACTTAGACAAAGAATTAGTCAATGAGATTGAGAAACTACTTGTTATAAAACGAAGTGGCAACGAAATAGACAAACAAAAGAAAATAAATATTATAAATTATTTTCTAGAAGATAAAATATGTTATTATAAGGAATATGTTAAAACCCTTAACATACAGGTAAGTGATGATATTGATGCACTAGATAACCTGTTTAGAAGTACTTTACATGAAGTATGGGGACTATAATTATGAAAATAGAAAATTATAAATGGAAAGGAAAAATGAAAGGAAGTAAAGATGAAAAAAAATCAGTGTGATTATTGCCTGTATCTGACATATGATGAAGAAACTGATGACTATTATTGTTCATTGAGTCTAGAACAAGATGATGTTGAAAAATTAAGTTATAGTAAGTACAATGGTTGTCCTTATTTTAGAATGGGTGATGACTATACTATTGTTAGAAAACAGGCATTTTAGAAAACTAAATGGATGTAAATAAAAAATTCTAGGTAATAGACTATTGCCTAGAATTTTTTTGCTTAAGTATAATGTTAAATAATAGTAAAACAAGAAATTTATTTGATAATTATAATATATGGATAAAAAAATACATTAATGATTATTAAGTGAAAACGTAAATATAATTTGAAAATATAATAAAATTAGTAAAATATTATTAATAATAAATTATTTAAATGTTAACAAAAATAAAGTTTGAAATAATATATTGATATATATGGTTTAATTAATATTTAAAAGCAGAAAAAACTGTTAATAAGCTATAAAATTGATAATAAATAATAAAAACATTGAAAAATGTATAAATAAGTGATATTATTAAAATACGATGAAAATTATAACAATAAATTCTAAAGATAATAATTCTATATTTTATCTAAAAAAGGTGCTATAATTTCATGTTTATGAGCTAGTTTAAAACATATATTAAGACTTGTAAATTAACTATTCATAATATTGTAAAAAGAAAAAGCCCTATTTTCTATACGAGAACAGTTAAATGACTAATTTTAACTATAAAAAGTTTTTATTCAGAATATATATTCAGTTCTATTATACATTTCAGTTAACTATCAAAACAGCAAGGAGGGATACTTTGGATTTCTTTATTTCAAAAGAACAAATGATGTTAAAGAATGAAATCATTGATTTTGCAAAAAATCATCTTAATGACAATAAGTACATAGAAACATTCTCAATGGAAATGTGGAAAGAAATTTCTGATCTAGGGTTATTAGGAGTCACTGTATCAGAACAATATGGAGGCTTAGAAGAAAGCTATCTTACAGCAGCTTTGATGTTTGAAGGATTAGGGTATGCCTGTAAGAATAACGGATTTATTTTTGTAATCAATAATCATATCTGGGTAGGTCAAAACCTAATTTATCTCTACGGTAGTGAAGAGTTAAAAGAAAAATATTTAGAGAAGATGGTAGCAGGACAAAAGATTGGTGCAATTGCTATCACTGAAGCAGAAGCTGGATCAGATGCTATGAGTATGGCTACTCATGCAGAAGATAAAGGGGATCATTATGTCCTAAATGGTACGAAGATGTTCATTTCCAACGGTCCAATAGCAGATATCTTTATTGTTTTCGCAGTCACCAGTGAAGGAGCTTTCAAACGTTATACAGCTTTTGTTATAGAAAAAGAGTTTGAAGGATTTCAGGTATGTGAAGACATAAAGAAAATGGGTCTAGGAGCATGTCCTACATCAGAAATAGTACTGGACAATTGTATTGTTCCCAAGGAAAACGTTCTGGGTAGATTCAATATGGGGGCTAATATAATGACTGCGGCACTTGAATGGGAGCGTTGCTATGAATTTGCTCCACATGTAGGTGTTATGCAGAGAATAATGGAAAAATGTTTAGAACATGTAAATAATCGAAAACAATTTAATCGGTTAATCGGTGAAAATCAATCTATATCTCATAAAATAGCTGATATGCAAATGAGTATAGAATTATCTCGATTGATGTTATATAAAATAGCATGGCTTAAGGATCAAGGTAAAAGCGCTTTTATGGAGTCTTCTATCTTTAAAACCTATGTCAGTGAAAATTACATTAAGACATGTAGAGATGCACTTCAGATATTCGGTGCTTATGGGTATACAAAAGATTATGAGATTGAAAGGGAATTAAGGGATGCTCTAGCGTGCAGTATCTATTCAGGAACCAATGAAATGCAGAAAAATACCATATATAACATGATAAGAAGTCGAGTGGTCTAGGTAAAAATATGGTAAATGTAATTTTAGCTTATGAAAGGAATTGGTTGACTTGAGAATAGTTATGTGTATTAAACCTGTAAAAAAGGAACTTGTTTACAAGGAAAATGAACACCTTGAAAATCTGGTAATAAATCCATATGATTTGTATGCTCTACAAAATATAATTGAAATGAAAAAAGAAGGTACAGAAATAATCTGTATCAGTATGGGTCCTGAGGGTGCTAAAGAAGCATTAAGACGTTGTATTGCACTTGGAGTTGATGATGTGATTCATCTGAGTGATAAGCATTTTGCAGGTGCGGATACTATCGCAACTTCCTATGTACTAAAAAAAGCAATTGAAAAAATAGGTGATGTGGATCTTATTTGCTGTGGACAAAAAACAGTAGATGGTGAAACAGGACAAGTTGTATATGCTCTTTCAGAACAGCTAGGGATGCCTTGCATAGCTCAGGTTGAGACCATAATGGATTTAAGTGTGGAAAATGCATCTATAGAAAGAGAAAATGGTGAGTGCATTGAAAAGTTGAAAGTAAGATTACCTGCTGTCATTTCATATAGAAATTGTACTACGATATATAAAAAAATCAACTTGTTAAGGTTAAAACGTGCAAAAAACAAAGAAATAGTTGTTTGGAATAGGAATGATTTAGAGATTGATAGGTCCATGTGTGGACTAAAAGGGTCTAAGACCATTGTTCAAGATGTTAACAAAATCAATCCTATGGTAAAAAAAGAACAGACAATATTGGACGGAGATATTGAAAATACGGCTATGATCATTAAAAATATTATATTAGGAAAAGACAATGGAGTATGTACATATGGGAAATAAAAAAATATGGATTATAAATGATCAGGATGTACAATATGCAACAGAACATGTTTTACAGATTCTACATAAAGGTATTAGGTTAAAGAGAAATGATAATGATGAGGTATCAGTTATTTGTGTTGGAGTGAATCGGGAAGGTGAGTTCAAGAAATTATTTCAATATGGAGCAGATAGAGTTATCTTTTGTGAACAAAGAGAAGGATATAGTATTTCATTATATGTGAAATGTATAGCAACAATGCTAAAAGATAAACTGCCTGATGTCATATTATTTCCAGCATCTATAACAGGCAGACAGACAGCTGCGATGTTATCTGTTCGGTTTAATGCTGGACTAACTGCATGCTGTACTGATATAAAGTATGATGGTGATAAGGAAAGATATGTCTTCATTAGACCAGCCATGAGTGAATCTGTATTAGCGAAGATAACATGTATTAATGAGAAGCTTCAGATGTGTACAATAAAAGAAAATATATTCGAATCAAGATTTGTAACTAATGAGATAACCTTCAATATGGAATATTTCTCCTATACAGAAAAGGGTTTAGACAAAAATATTGAGGTTTTGGAACGTAAAGCATTAGATCTTAAGGAACGTGTGGATATTAAGTCAGCCAAGATTGTCTTTGTCGTTGGGAGAGGAATGAAACATTCGATGGATTTATGCAAGACAGTTGCACGACAATATGGTGCCGTTGTTGTAGGGACTAAGGCAGCCGTAGAAGAAAAGATGATCCAGGAGAATCGTCAGATTGGTCAGTCGGGTATTAGTATCAGTCCTGATATCTGTGTTGCATTGGGAGTGTCAGGAGCAACTCAACATATGGTTGGCATTAAGGGTGCACAGGTCATTATAGCAGTCAATACTGATGTGAATGCCCCCATATTTGAATACTCGGATTACGTAATAGTTGACAAAGGTGAGAATATATTAGCAGAACTTGAAAAATAAGAAACACGAGAAGTATCCAGAAGGGAGATTAGACTATGAAGGATGGGTTTTATGTCTCTGCTTATATTAATATCTCTAAATTAGGTCATCTGTATCAAGCAGGACATAGACATGATGAAAGTATTGCTTTGTGGGAAAAAAAAGGACGCAGCGTATCCTTAATCCATTATTGGGAGTTAGAAAGGTTAACAGGTATTAAACAACAAAGGTTACCATTTTTTGATGTCAAGCAGTGTAAAGATATTATCAATGAATTGTTAAGTGAATATGATATTACATTAGATGATGTAGTAGAGATATGGGGTGAGCCAGAGTTACAAGAGGATGATAGCTATTTACCAAAGTACTTGTTTCCTGAATACACATTACACGGTTTTGCTCATTTGGCATCTTGTCTTTGTATGGATATGGATATATTCAGGCATGAAAATATTCTAGCATTTGCTGTAGACGGTGGCTCTGATAACACTATTGATGCGTATGATAGAGAGGGTATAAGTGAATATGACCGGCATTTTTATATGGGATGTTACTCAGAAGCTGGAAAAAAGTTGAACTTATTTCCAGTTGTATCACCAGCTGAAATATGGGGATGGGCTTTAATGCGATATAACATAAGAGAAGGTACTTTAATGGCATTAGCTTCCGCTAGTGAGAGTAAAGCCTATTATAATATAGAAGATCTATTGCCTTTTGATGAGTTTAAGATGGGGACAAACAGTCGTAAAAAAATATTCAGTATGATGGATGAAATAGATACTTATACCAAAGATGATATAGGTGAAAAATTCAACTATTTCGATGAAAGATTCAGTGAGAAGGAAAATCGTATTAGTATGGCTATGAAAATAGTTCAACAAATATCCTATAAAATTATGGACAATAGCATTGAAGAAGCTATTGAGAAATTTGGTTTAAGTACAGAGGATACATATCTTGCTATGTCAGGTGGATTTGCTTTGAATTGTCCATGCAACACTTATTTAATGAATAAATATCATTTTAAAGGATTTATAGCACCACCTTGTGTAAGTGATTCTGGTATGGCATTGGGGATTGGATTATCATCGTTTTATGTGAGAACCTCAGGGGATTTTGATTTCAAATTAGAACATGCTTATTACGGTGATAGCTATAAAGTAAAAGAATTCTTAGATAAACAGGAATTCAGTAATTTTATAGAAAGCGTTGAAGAATTTGATGCAGTTAAAGTTGTAGAAGATATGCAAGAAGACATTGTTCTATGGTATGAAGGAAATTCTGAGGTTGGACCAAGAGCTTTAGGTGCAAGAAGTTTGATTGGTGATCCTAGATATACTAGAACAAAGGATCGTTTGAATGAAGTAAAGAAAAGACAATGGTGGCGACCTGTAGCTCCTATTGTATTAAAAGAAAAAGTAGGTGAATGGTTTTATAATGATTACGAGTCTCCTTTTATGTTACAAGCTCTAGAACTGTTAGAGGATAAAAGACAGATAGTACCTGCAATCGTCCATGAAGATGGAACATCAAGGTTGCAGACTATTGATAGAAGTAATCCTCAAACATACCTCTATAAGGTAATGAAGGAATTTGAGAATGTGTCAGGAGTACCTATTATCTGTAATACCTCTTTGAATGATAAGGGAGAACCTATAATCAATAGAATTGAAGAAGCCTGTAATTTTGCTTTGCGTAAAAATATAAGAGTGGGCTATTTCAATGGTTATAGAATACTATTCAAGAATCATGAACAATATAAGAACCAAGAAGTATTGGAGAGAAAGCTTCAAATGGAAATATGGAAAGATGAGTTTCATAAACAAGAATTAATTAAAAAATATAATCCATATAACCTCTCTCAAAAAGAAATCTATGTTTATACATTTACCAATTTGTATAAAGGCATCGAATTATTTGATTTAGATTATGAAAAGCAGAAGGAGATTGCAAAACAAGTAAAAGAACTACTGAAAAAAGATCCATTATTTAATAAGCAAATTCTTTTAATAAGAATAATGAATGCCAATATAAATACAAAAAAACTATAGTAGGAAAGGTAGAAGTCCAATGAAAGATGGATATTATTTATCAGCATATTTAGAAATCAATGAGGCTAGTAATGTTCTTTCAATAGGAATTCGACATGATAATTGCGTTGCACTATGGGAAAAAAAGAATTCTAATGTAAAGCTTATACGTTATTGGGAACTAGAGCGATTAACTGGGTACAAACAAAATGCATTTGCCTGCTATGATAAAGAACATTGTCAACAGATTTTGAGTAGTTTACTAGAAAAAGAAGGATTAACATTAGATGATGTCATAGAAATATGGGGTGTTCCAGAATTATTAGCAGATGATAGTTACTTATCAAAACATAAATATCCTGAGTATACCTACCATTGTATGTCACATTTATCTTCTTGTATATTTATGGATACAGAGATATATAGAAAAGAAAATGTTCTTGGATTCAATTTAGATGCTGGTTCTGATTGTATTGTC